>CALDMJ010000094.1 GCA_937914725.1 uncultured Clostridia bacterium
GGGTAGGTTGTGTGACGGACGGGGCGCGACTCGATGAGCGTGTTCCCGCTAAAAATGTCGAGATAGGTTTGCACTTCGTAGCCGTCTTGCGCGCGTTTTTGGCGGTAGTAGCCGTTTTCGTCGAGCAGGTGCGTGAACTCGCCGTCGTCGCGCTTTATAATGTCGCCTTTATTTTTGATGACGGAAAGCGTTTCGCTGCGCCTAACTTTGCGTACGTTTTCGCGTTCGGGCTTGCCGTAAACCTCGGCATAGACGCGTCCATTGTCAAAATACGTGCGGATGAAAATGGGCGTGTCGGCAGTGTTTTTGAACTTTAGGTCACTAGACCCAAACGCGACCATTGCATCAAAGCCTAGCGAAACATAACTGACAGGCATTGAGTGGCGGTTTGCTTCCAAAATTTGAACGTTGTCCGCAAGCAATAGAGCGTTGTAAAGGGTTGTGCTTGCTTGGCAAACGCCGCCCCCGACGCCGTCGACAAACAGCCCGTTTGAAATGATGTGTGCGCTTTTATAGCCCTTTTCTTCTGTGCGCCTGCCCGTTGTGGCATTGAACGACACTTCCGCGTGCGGCGCTACGACCATTCCGTTGAACTGCTTGAGCGCAAGCCGAACATTGCTTTGGCGCTCGGCAGTCGAACTCGCAATGCTCGTCGAAAAACGAGACAAGAGTTTTGCGCATTGCAAGTTTTTTTCGCGTGTAACCTGCGGTTCGACAACATCAGCGTGCATAGTTATTGCGACTTGCGGGCTTGATTTGAACTTTGCAAAAATTTGGCGAAAAAGGTTTTCTTTATCAATCATATAGCCCGTTTTTTCGTGGCTGACCCAAAATTTTTGCGAAAAGTTGGGTGTGAACTGAATTTTTGAATCTTTTGGTAAAACATTTACCTTTGTTAAAATATTGTCGACTTGTTTGTTGATTGTTGGAAACAAAAACTCAAACGCGACGCTCGGCGCTACGCCCATTGTGATAAGGCTGCTTAGCGCAAACACCGCCTCGTCGTGGTTGCCGTCGCGCCCCCATTTGGTGCTTTGCGCCGCAATTTGGTAGTTTTGCGATTGCTTATATTCGGGAAACTTTATAGGGAATGTTTGTCCTTTATAGTTGAGTATAATTTCATATTTTTGCGCAGCATCGGTGCTTGTTTGCACGCCGTAAGGGCGTGCATTTGCTGCGCACTGGAGTTGTCCACAATTTGGCGTAAATTGTGGACAACTTATTTTTTGTTTGTCACAAGTGGTTGTCGCAATAACGCCCGCTGCCGCCATTGTCACGCAAACAAACATTATCAAAATTTTCTTCATTTGCAAATCCTTTGCATTATTATGTGCATTTTTTTATTAGAATATAACAATACTCAAATGTGCTTGATATAAATCTGTTGTGAGCATTCGTTTTCTTATTGTCTTAAATTGTCAATAAATATGAATATTTATTATAGCAAAGATTTAAAGAAGTTAAAGTTGCGGCGGGCGTCGGACGATGTGGGTTTGATTTTGCAGGCTTTGCTTGCGTAGCGGACGGCGCTGCGGTTGTCGCCTAGTTTGTGGTAACAAATCGCGGCGTTATAGTAGGGGATAAAATCATAACAATCAGGTAGTACAAAGCCGCCGCTATTGACGTCGGGCGTTTGTACGGCAAGTTTCAGCCAGTAAAGCGCTTCGCAGTAGCGAGCATTTTCGATGAGGTAGAGTGAGAGTTCGCACAAAACTTCGCTATGTGGTGCGCCGTATGCAAACGACGCAAAAAGCGATTCAAGCGCGCGCGTCGTCTGCCCGAGTGTGTAGTAGCACTTACCGCGATTGAGACACGCTTGAATTTTGTTTTCAACGAATCCTTCGCGACGCAATAAAAAGTCATCGTATGCTTCAATGGCTTTTTCTAATTTATCATTATAGTATAATTCGTTTGCGTAATAAAATTGCATTCGTGGTGAAAAGTCATAGTTTTGCGCGATAAGTTTTTCAAAAATTTTTAAATTGCGCTGCGGGGCAGTTGCTTTGATTTTGCGATGTTCTATAACAATGTCGGTGTGGACAATTTTCCCGCTTGGCGTGATTGCTTCGTGAATTGGGTCTTGGAAGTAGAACGCGGGGCTGTTTTTTACAATGCGTTCCCGCATAAAGCAAAAGGTGGGCTTATTGCGCGCGTCAAAGGCGGTGGCGTATTTCATAAAGTAGACGTCCGCGCAGACGGTTTGCAATTTTAGTTGCTTAATTTTTTCGATGTTTTCATTTGTGATATAGTCGTCCGCATCCAGCCACATCATATATGGTTTTGTGGCCTTGCTGAAGGCGAAGTTTCGCGCGCGCGAAAAGTCGTCGCACCATTCAAAGTCGAACACTTTTGCGCCTGCGCGCTCCGCAATTTGTTTTGTTTTGTCGCGGCTGCCTGTGTCGACGACAATGAGTTCGTCCGCAAACTTTTGGGCGCAATGCAGCGCGCGCTCAAGGACGAGTTCTTCGTCCTTGACTATCATACATACGCTTATTTCCATACCACTATTATATTCTGCGGGAAAGCCCGCGGCTACAGGTACTGTCCCTACGCCTAAGTTGTTTGCGCGGGCGGCGCTATATAATGCGTTCTAGTTTAATTTGTACTCGGGTGCCAGACGCACTGCCACGGGTACTGTTCCTACGCCAAAGTTGCTTGTGTGGATGACTTTTTTTAGCCTGTTCTAGTGGCGTATGTTTTCGTTGGGTGGCAAACGCCACTGGTGGCGGGGATAGCCCCGCGGCTCTAGGAACTGTTTGTATGTTAAAGTTAGTATTGAGGACGGCGCGCTGCCGTTTTTTATGTATTAGTAATAACTAGCGCAGTCAAGGAGTTTAGTAACCCATAATAAATTGCGCTCCCTTCCGAGATTTCTCCACTGCAATGACTTTGACAAGTCATTTTCGGTCGAAATGACAATAAAGAGAGTGGCTTGTCACTTTGATAAGGTTTTTCTTTTTTTTCGCCGTGTCGTGCGATGCTTGACTTTCGGGGCAAAAATGATATATAATGAACATTATAATAAATAGACAGGTTATGCGTGCGGAGTTAGTGGGGCGCGCGGCTTGCCGAAAGGTGGAAATTATGGACATATCAGTTTTGGGATGCGGTCGTTGGGGAACATTTTTGGCATATTATTTGAGTGATTTGCACAACATAACATTGTGGGGGCGTCCCGATTCGCGACACATCAAGGAGTTGCAAGAAACGCGCAAAAATGAGTATTTGACACTCAAGGACAATATTTCGGTCGAAACCGACTTGTCAGTTGCTATGAAAAACGAAGTCGTTGTTATTTCAATTCTCACGCAAGAAATGGGCAACCTTATGGAGCAACTATCAGCGTTTGACCTAAATACACATAAGTTTGTGCTTTGTATGAAGGGCATTGAGAGCGAAACGGGCAAGCGCATTAGCGAGATTATGATTGAACGTGGCGTTGACCCCAACAACATTGCATTGTGGGTTGGACCGGGGCACGTGCAAAACTTTCTGCAAGGTACGCCAAACTGTATGATTATTCATTCGTATGACATCAAACTCGCAAAACGCCTTGTGCGCGAATTTTCGTCACCGCTCATTCGCTTTTACGTCGGGAACGACATTATCGGCGGCGAAATTGGTTCGGCGGGTAAGAATGTCTTGGGTATCGCTGCGGGGATGCTTGACGGCATCGGGATGTCGTGCCTCAAGGGCGCGCTTATGTCGCGCGGAACATATGAAATCGCAAAACTCATACAAGCAATGGGTGGGCGTGTTATGACCGCGTACGGACTCAGTCACCTTGGCGACTTTGAAGCGACATTGTTTTCGCCGTATTCGCACAATCGTATGTGGGGCGAATTGTATGTTAAGGGCGAGCATTACGGAAAATCTGCCGAGGGCGTAGGCAATGTCAAAGGTATAATGCAACTAGCGCACAAGCATAATATTTCGATGCCGATAACAAACGCACTCTATAACATTATATATAATAACGCGGACTATAAAAATGAGTTCCGCAACCTATTTTTGCGCGACACCAAAGAAGAATTTGTCGAATTTGTGTGATATTGCACCAATGGCGTATGCCCTTAATAGCAAAAAGACATAAATAGTGTTCTCGTACGTCGCCTATAAAAGTAATTGACGTGTAGGGACAGTATTCACAGCCGCGGGGCTATCCCCGCCAGCCGTGGGCTATCGCACCGAGAACAATCGAGTATAGAAAGTGGTTGACTACGCCGCCGACAAAGGCAAAATGCGTGTAGAGACAGTACCTGCAGCCGTGGGCTATCCCACCGAGGAGGAAGTATGAAAAGAATAACAAAAATAGTATGTACGCTTGGACCAGCAAGCAATAAAAAAGAAATAATCAGCAAAATGATGGACGCAGGTATGGACTACGCGCGCCTCAATATGAGTCACGGAACAGTCGATTCTCAGCAAAAAATTGTCGACGAACTAACGGACTTGCGCCGTGAGCGCGGACTCAAACTTATGGTGGACACAAAAGGACCCGAAATGCGTATCGGCACATTCAAAGATGGGCAAGTCGAACTCAAAGCAGGCAACGTGTTCACTTTCACAGCAAACGACGTCGTCGGGGATGAAAATATTGTTTCGCTAAAATATAAAAATCTTGTCAATGAAGTCAAGAGCGGCGACAAAATTTTCGCCAATAACGGACGTATCGTGCTCGTCGTTGAGCAAGTCACAAAAACAGACATCGCGTGCAAAATTGAGTTTGGGGGCGCTTTGTCAAACAATAAAGGCTTGAACGTGCCAAACGTCGATCCAAGCACGCCATATATTTCTCCAGCGGACGAAATCGACTTGAAGTTCGCAGTAAGAAATAAAGCCGACCTCTTGGCGCTGTCATTTGTCAGTTGCGCGCAAAATGTTCGCGACGTCAAAGAGTTTTTGGCGCGAAACGGCGGCGAGAATATCAAACTTATTGCGAAAATTGAGAACGCAAGCGGAGTTGAAAACATTGAGGAGATTTTAGACGAGTGCGACGGAGTAATGGTAGCGCGCGGAGATTTAGGAGTCGAAATTCCGCTTGAAAAAATACCGCCAATTCAAAAAAAACTCATTTCGCTTTGCAATGTCAAGCGTAAGTTTTGCATAGTCGCAACCGAAATGCTTGAAAGTATGATTGATTCGACGCGTCCAACGCGCGCGGAAGTCAACGATGTTGCGAATGCGATTTATGAAGAAGCGAGCGCGACGATGTTGTCGGGCGAAACTGCGGCAGGCATTGACCCTGTCAATGTTGTCACCACGATGACGAAGATTATTCTTGAGACCGAAAAACACATCTACGGCGTTTCCGTCCTCTAGCGGGGATAGCCCCGCGGCTGCAGGTGCTGTCTCTACACGCATTTTACCTTTGTCGGCGGCTTCTATACTCGATTGTTCTCGGTGGGATAGCGCACGGCTGCAGGTACTTTCCCTACGAAGATTTTTACTTTCGCAGACGGCGTTCTTACTTTTCTTTATATCATTCTTGTTCTCGGCGGGGATAGCAAACACAATAAATGCAGGTTTGGCGAGTGGTATTATACTTATTTAGGCATATAGTCGATTGGCTATGTGCTTTTTTGTGTTAAAGACTTGAAAAAAAAGTTAAAAATTATGTTAAAATAGCGTGAAAAGTCAAAAAAATATGATAATCTAGCACAAAAATTTAAAAAGTGACGACAATATAGCACGGCGTGTTGAATTATTATAAAATTTAAGGGAGACATTATGTATATTAAGAGACACATTGAGCCAATTATTGAGAAAAGCAAGGCGGGATATCCTGCGGTGCTGATTGTGGGTGCGCGTCAAGTTGGTAAGAGTACGGTGCTAAAAAATTTGTATCCGTCGATGAAATATGAGACGCTGGACGACCCGTTTTTGTTGCAGACAATTGAGGCGGA
>CALDMJ010000095.1 GCA_937914725.1 uncultured Clostridia bacterium
CTAAAACAAAAATATCAAATTTAGTGTTGCTTTTGCATTATTTTTTGCGCCAAAAAATGGGTGGAGTATGGCGTGCGGGGCGGGGGACGCAATCGTTTTGTCTAATACGAAAAATGTGGTATAATGTCGGTATGAAAATTGAGATTATTAGATGTCAGGCACGCGGAGATGGAATCGACGCGGCGTTTGCGACAATGAAAGAAAAACAAAAACGAAATATGCAGGTGCTTGTTGTTCCTGAAAAGTTTGGTGTGAGTGCCGAGCGCGCAATGTTTGAAAGCACAAATTTGCGCGCTGTTTTTGATATGGATGTCACTACATTTGACCGTTTGGCGGACAAATTTGTCATTGACAAAAATATTCACTATTTGTCAAAGTCGGCGGGCATTATGCTTGTGCAAAAAATCGCGCTTGACATCGGTAAAGACTTGAAGATTTTGTCAAAGTCCACAACTTTCAGTGGCTTTAGTGAAAACATTTTCAACACGATAATGTTGTTCAAAAGTTCGTGTGTCACGCCCGAAAAACTTTTGGATGCTGCAAACGAACTTAGTGATGTTTCCAAACTAAAACTGTTAGACATTCAAAGAATATATGCTGAGTACGAAAACACTTTGAAAGACCGCTACGTCGATTCGGCAAACAAACTTGACAAACTCAATCGCGAACTAGAGTTTGACGACGATACTCGAAAAACAGATTTTTATATTTATTCGCCAAAACTGACGAAACAAATATTGTCTTTGTTGCAAACGCTTTGCAAGTTTGCCCATAGTGTGACGTTTATTATCGAGGAGACGCGCGAAAATGACAACTATTTTGTTTTGCGAAAACTTGCGGACGAGTGCGGTGGGGGTAGCGAGCGAGAAATACCAAAGCGCGCGATTGATAAGGTCGTAAAATACGGGCAAAGGTGTGCGTGCGACTGCGTGCAGTTTATGCGCGCAAAGGACTTAAATGGTGAAGTCGAGAGTGTTTGCACAAGCATTGCGCAAAGCAGGTCGCGCTACCGCGACAACTTCGTTTTGGTTGCGGGGCTTGATAAGTACAAAACGCAAATTGTCGAGACTATGCGTGAATGCAAGATTCCGTTTTTTCTTGATTATAACGAGCCTCTTTCTTCACTCGCGCCCGTCGCGTTTGTTTTGCAAATGATAGATTTAGTGAGCGAGTTTCGCATTGACAAAGTTTTGGCAACTGTCAAATCGGGATACTTAAATTTGTCGAAGGAAAAGGTATTCAATTTTGAATTATATCTCAAAAAATGGGGCATAAATGAGCGAAATTTCAAGAGCGCAAACAAACCACAAGACGAACTTTTTGAAGATTTTTCATCTGTTTATAACGATTTTTGCGCGTTTTTTGAAGATTTTTCAGCGAAAATGCGCCAAAGTGTGAACATATGCGAAATTTTGCAAGCGTTGAAAGACTTTTTGCAAAGCATAGATTTTGACGGAAAAATTGCGGAATCTGCGCAACAACTTGCCAATTATGGACAACTTCAAATGGCAAAATCATATGAGCAAATTACAAAAAAAATTGAGCAAGTTTCAAAGCAACTTGCGGAGATTTTGGGACTAAACAATGTGCCAATCAAAGACTTTAAAATAATTTTCAAGGCGGGGCTTGACAGCTTAAATGTCAGGACGCCGCCGCTTACGGTTGACTGTGTGTATGTTGGGGATGTTACGACGTCAATGTTATATTGTGCGAAAAACTTATATGTGCTGGGTGCCGTTGAAGGCGATTTTCCTGTATCAAACCAAGATTGCGGTATGGTGCAGGATATCGAAATTGAGGGTATGCGAAAAATTTGCGACGTTGATCCAACGATAAGGCAAGTTAATATTGAAAATCGTCAAGCGGTGCAAAATAATCTTGTTTGCGGGCAAAATTTGCAAATAAGTTATCCTGTTTCTGTGCTATCGGTGGAACAAAAACCCGCGACACTACTAAGTGAAATTATGCGCAGCGTTGGCGGAATTTACGGGAATACTGCTGATTTTGTCGACTATACTGGCATAAATATGCTTGATAGTGCGCAAAATGTCGCCAAAAACATTGTGACGCGTGAGCGTTGTGAGCGTGTTTTGCGCGAACTTGAAGCGGACATTGAGAAAATGAATGTTAACGCGCTATCATCGCGCGTGTGCGGGCTGGCGAGCAAACTAAATGTCAAGTTTGAGAAGCCGCAAGTTGAGGATATTTGTCGTGCGATTGATAAGCCGAGCGTTTCGCAACTACAAGAATATTATAATTGTCCTTTTAAGAATTTTTGTCATTACGGCTTGCGTCTCAAGGAAACTGCGGATAACACATTTAAGGCGGTCGATGTGGGGACGTTCCTACACAAGGTTGCTGAATTGTTTGGAAGATACCTTATAGATCGAAAAATGCGGTACATTGAAAGTGGTCGTGATGAAAATGTTTTTGAGTACGTGATAAAGCGTACATTTGAATTTTTCGGGCTTGAAGATTTCGGACGAAAGAACAAAAATGTTGACGCGGAAAATTTTGCAATACTACAAAATATTGCAAAGTCGGCAACGCTGATGTTGCGCGCAATAAATGAGCAAAACAAGATTAGTGACTTTATTATATCTAGTGTGGAAAAACCCATTAATTTTGAAATTGAGTGTAACGGTAAAAAAGTTTTAATTGCAGGCAAAATTGACCGCGTGGACGTATATGGCGACTATGTGCGCATTATTGACTACAAGACTGGTGCTGACAAGTTTAAAATAGATAGTTTGCTTTGCGGTAGACAAATCCAGTTGTTCATATATTTGGGTGCGATTGCGAAAATCGCGGACAAAAAGCCTGTTGGCGTATATTATTTCAAAATAAAGGACGATTTTACGTCGCCATACACTGACAAAACTTTTTTGAGCACGTACAAGTTAAACGGTGTGACGATTGATGACGAGCAGTTAATTTTGGCGCAAGACACGACATTGAGCGCTGAAAAACTGAAAAGTGATGTTGTCCCTGTTGAAATCACAACCTCGTATGCGAAAGGGGAGTTCAAGTTGCACGGCGGGCGAAGTTCGGCGGTGTCAATGGAACAAATGGAGGGATATATTGATTATGCCTACAAGATATTCGAGCAGGGCGTGAAGGAAATGGAGGCGGGAAACATTCAGCAATCGCCGTTTGACGGCGTTTGTGCTTACTGTCCATATCGCGGCGTGCTTTGCGACGGGTGCGGTAGCGCACGGACGGGGAAAGCCCCGCGGCTGTGAGTACTGCCCCTACAAGCAAGTTACTTGTGTGGACGGCAAACACATATTGTTTCTATGCGCTTTTATTCTCGCTGGTGCGATAGCGCACGGCTGTGAGTGCTGTTTCTGCGGTATAGTGACTTTCGTGGACGGCAAATGTGGCAACTTAGTATTTGATTTAGTTCTCGGGTGCGATAGCGCACGGGCGGGGAAAGCCCCGCGGGTGGCAAACGCCACTGGTGTAGGTGTTGTTCCTGCGCCTAAGTAACTTTTAAGGACGGCGTCGTGTGTTCTTTCTATGTGCTTTTATTTTTGTTGGGGGATAACGCACGGGCGGGGGTGGGTCACTACTAATAACTAGATTATAGCCTTATTATTGTGGTAAGGTACTCACCTCATTGTCATTTCTCCGCAACGGTCGAAATGACAATATAGAGAGTGCCCTCTGACGTTTCTAACATACAAAGTGTTTAGTGCGTACGCACTAAACCTGAACCAGTGGCGTTAGCCACTGGACGAAGTGACAATGGAGTGAGTGGCTACCACAAAAAAGGCAACTATTAAAAAAAACAAACAATACAACAAAAACAAGGTGAAAAATGGCAAAAAAAATGACAAAAGAGCAGCAACTCGCAGTGAAAACGACTGACCGAGCGGTCATCGTTTCGGCGAATGCAGGGTCAGGAAAGACAAGTACGATGATTGCGCGGCTTGTAAAACTTGTTGAAGAACGCAAGTGTAGTGTTTCCGAAATCCTTGCGCTGACGTTCACGCGCAGCGCGACGACGGAGATGAAGCAGCGACTTTTTTCCGCATTGCAAAAAAGTGATGTTTTAACTGATGACGAAAAGCGCAGAGAACTCACCGAACTCAATGTTGCGGACATTTCTTCACTCGACGGTTTTTGTCAAAAAATCATCAAAAAGTACTTTTATGTCAAAGGCATTGACCCGAATTTTGGCGTCATCGACGAGGTTGAGGCGGGGTATCTCAAGGCAAAGGCGCTGGAGGATACGTTTAGCGAATTTGGCGAAAAACCAGAATTTTTGGAGTTGGCGCAGGTTCTTGGTGCGACAAAAAATTTGAATAAGCTTAGTGACCTTGTTTATAGTTTTTCGGCATTTTTGTTCACACTAAAAAGCCCGAAAGAATTTTTGGACAATCAGTTGAAAAATACTGCGCAGCAATATAATTTGTGCTTGCATTATGTTCTTGATTGCTTTAAGGCGGATTGTTTGCGTATGCGCGCAATGCTAAGTGAAATGAAATCGACTGTGGAAATATGTGGATACGACGAAAACGATTATGTGAGAATAAATTTATTGCTTGATTTTTTAAATTTATTCAAAACATTCAAACTTGACGAAACAAAACATTTTGCTACCATTCCAGAACTTCCACAAACGACAAGTGAAAGGAAAGGAAGGACTGGCGAGGAGTTGGATTTTCGCAAGCAAATGAACGAAAAAACAAGGGAATATGTTGCCACGATTACAAGATACGCGGTTATATTTTCATTTGGAAACACTACAAGGCTTGCTCAGTCTTATGAAAATTCGCTGATTTACGTCAAAACTCTGTGCAAAGTTACGGAAAAATATATTGAAAACTACGCAAAAATGAAAAGCGTGCGCAATGTTTTGGACTTTACCGACCTAGAGGACAGGGCGATAGAAATTTTGCGTGACGAAAATGTCAAAAATGAGACGCGCAACAAATATAAATATATTTGCGTCGACGAGTTTCAAGACACAAACGAAAAGCAAAGCGAACTTTTGTCACTTGTTTGTGGAGACAACAACACGTTTTTTGTCGGTGACCCAAAGCAAAGTATCTACAAATTTCGTCAGTGCGACTTGAATATTTTTGTAGCGTTGATTGAAAAATTTAAAGCGGATAAATCAAAAAAATTCATTGCTTTCAAGCAAAATTTTCGCAGTCACAAGCACATATTGATGTTTGTCAATAGAATTTTTAAAAACATTATGACAAAGGACGTTGCAAACATTGACTATGTGGGAGACAACGAGTTTTCAAACCTCAACGTGCGCGTATTTCGTCTTAAAGGTGCGCTCAAAAATGCGCGTCCGCGCAAGGTTGGCTATATTGATAGAGTTCGCACTTACTACATTGTGAAAGGGTCTGCCAAAGTTCATTTTGAAAGCGAGCCGATGTTAAAAAGTCGCAAAAAACTGCAAAAATGTGCAAAAAAATTGCAAAATGCCGCAAAAAAAGAAAAAAAATCATCCAATAATGCAAAAAGCAAAAAACAGTCTATTATATATAAGGTTGAAAAAGAGGGTGAAATATACAGCGTTGTGCGCGAGCAGCGTCGCAAAACAGTGACAAAAACATTTGGTGAAGGGGATGTTATCGTGTCGTATATTACGGAATTTCTTGAAAAGCAAATTCGCATTACCGACCCTGAGACTAAACAAAAACGCCCTGTGCGATTCTCAGATTTTGTTGTTTTGTTGCGCGCCCGTACTCACTTTGAGGAATATATTGATGCACTAAATAGCGCAGGGATTCCAGTGAGCGCAAAGTTTAAGTTAAATCTTGTAAAAGAACCGTGTGTTATGAATGTGATCAATATTTTGCGTGCGGTCAGTAACCCGAATCAAGATTTGCCGCTTGCGTGCAGTTTGAAAATTATTGGCGGTTTTTCTGAGCGCGAACTCTTTGAA
>CALDMJ010000096.1 GCA_937914725.1 uncultured Clostridia bacterium
CTGGTTGTTCCGTCAAAGTAAGTGTATCCGTCGAATTGCAGAATCTCAGGACGCACTGTTGACCTATTGTATGCCGTGAATGATTGTGGTGCTTTTAATTTTGTTGAATAGATTGCGCCCGTGTCGACATCATAAATCGCATAGTAAACCTTATAGGTATAAATTCTTTCCACTTCCCAAACGGCATATAGCGTGAACGGCTGTTCAGCCTCCACAATATCTGCCGACTCAATGCAAGGCTCCTCGCCCGTCAGCGACCAGCCGACAAAGGCAAAGCCGCCCTTTGTCGGCTCAGGCATATAACCATATGCCTCGCCAATTTTGAGAGTCTTTGAGAAAACTCCGTTTTCTTCCGAAAATCCATATGGCGTTTCGGAAAACGCGCCGCCGTTTAGGTCGAGCGAAACCGTAACTTCGGTAGGTTTTTCGCCGCCCTGCATAAAAAAGAAATAGTATGCGCCTGCCCCCGCGCCAAGTAAAATCAAGATGATGAATATCGCAAGGATAATTTTCCCCGCCTTCCTTTGTTTATACATATCAAAACCTCTTTGATATAATTTTACCAAATTTACAAAAAAATATCAATCGAATGCGCGTTTCTTGTCGAAATTTGCCAACAATCTACTTATATCATTTTAGCCATTTAACGTAGATAATAAAAAAAGCCATTTAATAAAAGCGGCAATCTTGCCACTTTTATTAAATAAACAGTTTTAAGCATCCAAACTGTTAGGGTCAAGCAAAAACTCTTTGACACCTAACATTAAATAACCTTTTTCGTTGCGGCGCGGTTTCATACTTTTTTCAACGATAATGATTTTTTTGAATGAATCGTCAGTTTTGTCGAATGATTTTGTTTCTTGCTCCATTTTCTCCGCGTTTGGAATGTCATACGCTGATTGAATGTAGTATCTTTTGCTGCCCAAGTTTGCGACAAAGTCGATTTCCAGTTGTTTTCTCTCCGTCACGCCGTTTTGAGTTTCGCGCGACTCCACAACGCCGACATCCACATTGTAGCCTCTAAATCTAAGTTCGTTGTAAATAACATTTTCCATAATGTGCGTATTTTCGATTTGCCTGAAATCAATCCTTGCATTGCGCAAGCCGACATCTTCAAAGTAAATTTTGTATGGCGTGTTAATATACTTTTTACCCTTTACGTCGTATCTATTTACTTTAGAGAGTATAAACGCGTCCTGCATAAAACTGATATATTTATCAATTGTCGAGGCGCTCAAGTTGGCGTTTTTCACAGATTTATAGGTATGTGCAAGTTTTGTCGGGTTTGTCAAGGTTGAAATTCCTGACGCAATTATGTTCAAAAGTTCGCCTATATTTTCGTCGGAACTCAAATTATTCCTTTCAACAATATCTTTCAAGTAAACATTTTTCATTTGCGTTTTGAGATAAGTCGACTTTTGCTCGGGGCTTTTCATTTGCGCAACTGCGGGCAACCCGCCGTAAATCATATAGTCGTCAAAAGCATAGTCCAGACTTCCGTCATAGCAAGCATAAAATTCGGAAAACGAAAGTGGCAACATATGTATTTCATCTCCACGCCCTGCAAACTCAGTCAAAACGTCGTGCGACAAAAACTTTGAGTTGCTGCCTGTGACACAAACATCAAGATTTTTCTTGCGAAGATACCCATTAAGCACCGCTTCAAAGCAATCGAGGTTTTGGACTTCGTCCAATAATAAATAATACATTTGGTCGTCAACGAGTTGGCGTTTCACATAATCCATAAATTTATTTGGACTGACCTTTTGTTTGTTTTTGTTTAGTTCCTGCAAATTTTCGCCAATACTTTCCAAATCGTCCGCTGAATCAAATGCAAACCTTATTATATGATTGTCGTCGACTCCATTTTTTATTAATTCGTCATAAAATATGGTATTCATTAGATATGATTTCCCACAACGCCTAATACCCGTGATTACCTTTACAAATCCGTTGTGCATTCTAATTTTCAGCATTTCAAGATACTTGTCTCTTTTAATTTCCATATCAACCTCATTTAATATTTTTGTCAATTCTGCCAGTTTTATTAAATGAAATGCCTTTTTCATTTAATATTTGCGGCAAGATTGCCAGTTTTATTAAATGGATTATACACCAAATCGCAAAAAATTGCAATCGTTTGCAACAAAAAAACTGCAAGACTTACATCTTACAGTTTAGTTTTGATTTTAAAATTATGCAATCATCAATGAATCGGCAACCTTTTTATAGCCTTCAAGTGATGCTGGCATATCGTCAATTGATTGTTTGCCATATGTAACTTTCATTGTGCATTTAATTTTCATTGATTGTTCAGTAAACAATGAAGGGTCAACTACATCACCACTAAGGTCAGCATCTGCTTTAGGCGTATAAATCTTGAAGTCTAATGAGATTTCGGCAAGTTTTCCACCTTTGAGCGTAATTTTTGCCTTGCCGTTAATTTTGATTTGACTCATTCCATAGTCTACAATCTCATAACCTTTAACAGTAACAACATACTTGTCGCTACCAAACTTTTCAGCAGAAACTTTCATTGTCTCCGACTCAAAATCTACTTCCATAAAATCTGAAGGTGAAATTGGCATTTCTACTGATGATTCACCAAGAATTGATGTCAAAGCACCAGAAAGTTCAGCGATATCATATTCGTCTGCTTCAACATATGTTTTGTTCTTTTTGTCTACGGTATAAAAATTGTCGTCAATCTTTCCAAGTATAGCTTCAGAATCCATCTTTTCAGTGGCTTTGCCCATAGAAGCCGAACCCTTTATTTTTGTAT
>CALDMJ010000097.1 GCA_937914725.1 uncultured Clostridia bacterium
GAGAGCATTGACAATATGTACAAAGTGTTTATGAGCGCGTCATACGAAGCACGTTTTGAGGAAGTCGGCTTGGGCGACGAGTTTGCGTGCGCGAGAGAAAAGTTTGAAAAGTACTACAATGACCGCGCTGAGTCGATTGCGATGTTTGACGAGTTCAAGCAGAGCATTAAAGAAATGGAAGCCCTTATGGCGCAAACTGATGCTATTGTTGAAAAACAAAAAGCCAAAGACGCTGAACTTTCCCGCTAACGGGGTGCGATAGCGCACGGCTGTGGGTACTGTCACTGCGTGTAAGCGGCTTTTACAGACGGCGTGAGTATGGCGCTTTCTATAAACTACAGTTCTCGAGTGCGATAGCGCACGGCTGCAGATACTGTCACTGCGTGTAAGCGGCTTTTGCGGGCGGCGTGAGTATGTGCTTTCTATAAACTGCAGTTCTCGAGTGCGATAGCGCGTCCTTAAGTTTGTCTCGCGTCAGCATTATAAAATGGGAATATTGATTAAGGAAATTATTATGATAGATTTAAACAGTATAGAACCGACAAATTTCATTGAAGAAGAAATTTTGGAGGACTTGAAAGCGGGGCGCAGCAAAGAAGTAATTACACGCTGCCCGCCAGAGCCGAGCGGTTACTGGCACATCGGGCACTGCAAGGCGTGGATGATTGATTTTGAAACCGCTATGAAGTTCGGCGGTTACACGTATTTGCGTATGGATGACACCAACCCGAGCCGTGAGCAAGGCGAGTTTGCCGAAAGTTACGTCGAAGATTTGAAGTGGCTTGGCTATACGCCAAAGGCAGTTGTTTTTGCGAGCGAAGCCTATTTTGATAAAATATACGACATTGCCGAAAAAATGATTATGAACGGCGACGCGTATGTTGATGAACTTTCGCAAGAAGAGCAACTCAAAATGAAGGGGACGCTCACAGAGTCGGGCAAAAATAGCCCGTTTCGCGACCGTCCGCGCGATGAAAGTCTGCGATTGTTCCGCGAAATGAAAGAGGGCAAACACCCCGACGGCTCACTCACGTTGCGTGCAAAAATTGATATGGCGCACCCAAACATTTTGATGCGCGACCCGATTATGTACCGCATTTTGCGAGAGCATCACTACAAGACGGGCGACAAGTGGTGCATTTATCCAATGTACGACTTTGCGCACCCGATTGAGGACGCGCTTGAGGGCGTAACATACAGTCTGTGCGATATTTCGTTTAGAGTTCACCGCGAGGTTTACGACTGGTTTGTTGAACACGGTTGGGGCAAGCCATTTGCGCCAAAACAAAGAGAGTTTTCACCGCTCAATCTTGAAAATGTTTTGCTTGGCAAGCGCTACTTGAAAGCGCTTGTCAACTCGGGCAAGGTTATGGGCTGGGATGACCCACGCTATATGACAATCGTTGGAATGAAAAGGCGCGGCTATACTGCTGACGGCGTCAAGAATTTTGTGCGCAGTTGCGGAATTACGAGCGAGAACACAATACCATTCAGCGCGTTTGAGTACTACATTCGCGAGGACTTGAACAAGGTCGCCACGCGCGCAATGGTTGTTCTTGACCCGCTAAAAGTCGTCATCACAAACTGGGATGAGGGTAAAACCGAGGAAATTGAGGTTCAAAACAACCCAACAATTGAGGGTACTGGCACGCACAAAGCGTTGTTTGGACGCGAAATTTATATTGAGAAAGAAGATTTTGCGCTGGACCCGCCGCCAAAATACAACCGACTTGTCGTCGGCGGAATGGTTCGTTTAAAGGGCGCATACATTATCAAATGTAACAATGTTGTTATGGGCGAAAACGGCGAGATAGACCACCTTGAGTGCGAATATATTGAAGGCACAAAAAGTGGACAAGATGAAAGCGGCATCAAAGTCAAAGGAACAATCCATTTTGTTGCGAAAGCAAACGGCTTTGAATGCACGATTAGGAATTTTAAGAACCTAACA
>CALDMJ010000098.1 GCA_937914725.1 uncultured Clostridia bacterium
ATCCATATTAGCAAGTGCATTTCGTCCACCGCTTGCCTTATCTTTCAATTCGTCGAGTTCTTTTGAAAACCCTTTCTTTATAAAACCCGTTTCTTGCGTGTTTGTTGGCGCATCGTCGTCAAACGCTTTATCTAGCACTTCAACAACATCATCAAAATCGACAATTTGTTTAAGATATTGCTTGAAAAGACCTGATTGTAGTTCACCAACAATCTTCTTAATTTGAGGAATTTTTGAAATGGAAAGCTTCAATTCATAGCAGCCACGTGGTGTTATTGTGCCGTATGAAATGCGCCCACATATACGCTCAATATCGCTTATTTCGCGCAATGTTTGAGAAATTGTTTCGCGTGCAACCGTGTTGTGCATCAATTCTTCAATTGCATCAAGACGCGCGTTTATCATTTGTTCATTTTGTAAAGGTTGTTCAACCCATTGTCTAAGCATACGTGCGCCCATTGAAGTTTTTGTTCGATTTAAAACCCAGTATAGAGAACCTTTTGTTTTTCTATCTTTCATTGATTCGACAAGCTCCAAATTGCGTCGCGTATTAACGTCAATGTGCATAATGTTTTTGTCTTTTTCAACTTCAATGTGCGTGATATTCATCATAGCACGTTTTTGTGTTTCTTCTAGGTATGATAGGAGCGCTCCACTCGCAATGATGCCATTTTTACAATTTCCAATGTCAAACTTGTCAAGTGTCATTGCATTTAATTGCTTGCAAACTTGTTTTTCTGCCCTATTTGCGGCGAAAGCCAAATCGTCATAAGATGTTGCTTTGGGTGCAATGCCAACTACAAAACTTGATAAATTTGAGTAAAAATTCAAAACTTCTTTATTGCAAATAACTTCACTAGGTTTGATTCTAGTTATAATGTCGTTAATTTTTTCCGCTTTTCTATCTGCGTCACCTTCTACGGTGTACATTTCACCAGTTGTTATGTCAACATAGCTGATTCCAAAACCGCTTTCGTTCGAATAGATGCACGCTATAAAGTTATTTTTATTTTCGTCTAGTAACTCAGTTTCAATTATTGTACCCGGCGTAACAACGCGCACGACGTCGCGATGCACAAGTGAGACTCCCTTTGTAGGGACTGTCAGTTGTTCGCAAATTGCGACCTTATATCCCTGTGCTACAAGTTTTGTGAGATAGTTGTT
>CALDMJ010000099.1 GCA_937914725.1 uncultured Clostridia bacterium
TGCCTTATTACATAACAGATTACGACTTACGATTTTCTAATTCTTTTTCTAGCCGCTTCTTCTTTCTTTTTGCGTTGTACGCTTGGTTTTTCATACGCTTCCTTTCTGCGAATGTCGCCAATGATACCATCTTTTTGGCATTTACGTTTAAAACGTTTCAATGCGCTGTCCAAAGATTCGTTAGCACCAACTTTAACGGATGTCATCTATTTCTCACCACCTATTTTTCAAAGATAAGGGAGTATATCATAAATAGTATGCTTTGTCAAGCGAATATGTGCATATTTTTTCGATAAAGAATTTGCGTTAATTCTCAAAGTAAAATTCTATAATGATTAGCACCAAAATTGCGTTTTACTTGATAAATAACGTTTTTTAAATTTTGCACTATAGCACCTAATATAAAAAATCTTATATTAATTTTTCTCTTAGATAGATTTTTACTAAAAAGAAAAAGCACCCAAATGGTGCAATTCCTTTATCACGCTGGGTCCCAATTCATTTTTTGCCCACCAAGTATGTGGATGTGCAAATGCGGAACTGTTTGTCCTGCGTTGTCGCCTTGATTAATGACAAGGCGGTAACCGCCTTCAATTTTAAGTACATCCTCGGCAATTTCCGCAATTTTAGCAAAGATTTTGCCGAAATTTGCGATGTCTTCTGCATTCATTTCACTAAAGTATTTAAAGTGTTTGCGTGGAATCGCCAAGTAATGGCGGCTTGCCATAGGTCTAATGTCATTGACAATGAAAAATATGTCATCCTCATAGACTTTGTGTTCCACCTCTTCGTTAAATGCGCAAAATAAACAACTATTCATAATTCTTATTCCTCCTTTATGCTTTTGTGGCAATGAGCGACTAAATACTAGATACAACTCACTGCCAAGCAAATTAAAAATTTTATTATCGTAAAAACTATTTTATTCAATCAATTTCCCAAGCATTGCGTCACCTGAAATTTCCGTAAGTTCCACTTCCACTACTTGCGAACAACAGGCTTTGTCCTTTGGCAACAATACTTTAATGTACTCTTTTGTATACCCGACAATATAGTTGCCTTTGACATTTTCAGTCAGCATCGACGCAGTTTTGCCGATATGCGCCATCAAAAAAGCGTGGTGAAGTTCCTTTTTTAGTGCAAGCATTTTTACTTTGCGTTCTTTTATCATTTTGCTATCAAGTGGCTTTTTCAATTTGGAAATTGCAGTGCCTGAGCGCTCAGAATAAGCAAACGCGTGAATGTCACTAAAGGCTGCGGCTTTTATTGTTTGCAGCGTTTCTTCAAAATCGGCATCAGTTTCGGTTGGAAAGCCGACGATGACATCGGTTGTCACCGCACAATTCGGAAAATATTCTCTTATCAAACTAACCTTTTCTAAAAATTGCTCGGTGTTGTAGTGACGGTTCATATCTTTAAGGGTTTGGTTTGCGCCGCTTTGCAACGGCAAATGAAAATGCGGGCAAAAATTCTTACATTTTTGCAATTCAGTAAGCAATTCACGCGTAATCACATTACATTCAATAGAACTAATGCGCAAACGAATGTCTATATCTTGTAGCGCCTTGATTAGGTCGACAAATGTTTCCCCACAGTCAGTGCGGTAATCTGAGACATTTATTCCTGTCAAAACAACTTCTTTAGATGCTTTTTGCGCTTGCTTTATTTCTTCAATAATATCATTTAACGCACGCGAGCGTGAACGCCCGCGAACATATGGAATTAGACAGTATGAGCAAAAATTGTTACATCCGTCTTGAATTTTTACGAAATGGCGAGTTTTGTCCATTTGGGGGCTGGTGTAGTCCTCATATGTTTCGCTGATATAGCACTTTGGCTCAAATTGACACTCGTTTTGCATATTTTGGACAAAAGAGATGATGTCAAGTTTGTTCATTCCAAAGACTGCAACTACATTATTTTTGCTTTCGTATTGCGTTGGGTTGTTTTGTGATGAACATCCGCAAATGATGATTTTAACGTGGGGGTTTTTGCTTGTAATGCTGCCGACCATTTGGCGCGACTTTGCCTCCGCTTCATTTGTTACTGCACAGGTAACTACGATGGCTAGGTCAGCATCTTCGGGCGTGGCAACTTCAGTATGTCCGTATTCTTTTAGTGATGTCATTAGACTGGATGCCTCATATTCATTTACTTTGCAGCCCATTTTTTTGATGTATATATTCATTTTTTATCTCAATTCTCGTTTTAATCGATTATATTTTCAAATTTATCCATAACAAGAGCACAACTCACAATGGCAGCTGTTTCGGCACGCAAAATGCGTTTGCCTAGTGTGATACAATGCGTATTTTTTAAAGCGCAAAGCATTTCGCATTCGCTTTGCGAAAAGCCTCCCTCGCTGCCAACAATTATAGCAATGTTTTTGTAGTCCCCACTTATTTGGCTGATTTTTTCTTGATTTGCGTTTTCATACGCAAACACCACTAAATCATAGTTTGCCAGTTCTTTGATAACCGCACAAAAATTTATGTTGTTTTCAATTCTAAGTGGTTTTGAACGCCCGCATTGCTTGGCGGATTCAACTGCTATTTTGTTCAGTCTTTCAATTTTTTGCTTACTGAGGTCACCTTGTACAACGCAAAATTCGCTTGTGAATGGAACAATCTTAGAGATTCCTATTTCACCGACCTTTTGAGTAATTAATTCAAGTTTATCAGCTTTAACTTGCGCTTGATAGAGTGTAACGGCAACTTGTGGATCGCATTTATTAGGTGCGCTAAAATGCACTTTGCAAGCAAGGTTGTCTTTGTTTATTTTGCTAATCTCGCAAGTATAATCAACTCCGTCCCCGCAACAAATAATTATTGGGTCACCCTCTTTTAGACGCATAACATTTTTTGCGTGCGCGAACTCTTGCCCTGACAATGCGAAAAATCCGTCCTTCGGATTTTCGGTCGCGTAAAACCTTTTCAACTTGTTCATATGTATGATTTTACTAATTTTTCGACATTTTGTCAAGTTATTACAACGATAATTGCTTTTAATGCACTGTAAAACTTTAAAATTTTATTAAAAATTAACGAATGATTCAACAAAAAGGTCAAATCAATGCAAAAAATTAACACAATATACTATTGGCAAATATTATGTATTAGGGTATTCCCTATTTTAGGTGAACTATGAAATATAACAAAAAATGCTGCTGCCCTTATTGCTGTGAAGGTGCAGAAAAACCCAAAACAATTATTCGCACAGTTTATACTGGCATAACAGGTGCGACGGGCGCCACAGGCGCAACTGGGGCTACTGGAGCGACGGGCGCCACAGGCGCGGTCGGCAATACAGGACTTGCGGAAACAATAACTCTTGGCAACATATATATGGTCGAGCCAAACACACGAGCGCGAGTTGTCGACAATTATCAAAATTTGAACCATACATTTGACTTTTTCTTGCCGCGTGGCGCCGATGGCTTTGACGGACGCGACGGTGTTGACGGCAAAAATGGCGCGACGGGTCCTACAGGACCAACGGGCGCTACTGGGCCTGAAAAAATTCCTGTTGTGTATTTTATCTCAACAAATCAACAATATCCAGAATATGGATTGCAAATTGGCTCAAAACAACGACTGCCGTTAGAGCGCAAAGAAATTGACAATACAAATATTTGCATTGTCGACGTCCCTGAAAACACCATACAGTTCAATAAAACTGGTCTATATAAAGTCGATTTTGTCGTAAACGCTTACACACCGCATTCGGGTGCAATTTTTGACCCAACCACCGACTTTATATCAGTTGGTTTTAGACGTGTTGGAACGGACATAGTATTTGCTGGGCAAAGCAGTTTCAATTACGACCAGCAACCCATCGAACTGAGCGCTCACGGCGTATTTGTCGTCAGCAGTGTTGCTGACCCGTTTGAACTAGTAAACCTTTCTCCACAAAGTATCTTTCTAAAATGTCCCAAACAAGAAAACACTGCGACAATCTCACACTTTGTATGCCCGAGCGTCACAGTAGTAATTACCTATCTAGGCTGAAAGTGGCAAATGCCACTTTTTTTATTTTTGATTATATGAATCGCATAGGTTTATTCTGTACTTTATGAAATTACAATTTATAAAGCCCTTTGATTGTGTCTAAGACTAAGTTTTCAAGATAATCTTTATCGTCAATATTTTCGACTAGATACATTGGTTTTGCATTATCATATGGTAGCATTTTTAATAAGTTGTATTTTTCGTTTGTTTTAGTCATTTTAACTAAAAACCTATCGTCATAGACACCACCAAAATATATGCCATTGACATAAATTAAAAATTCACCCATCATAGGTTTTGTTGTCGGTTTCAAATTTGATAACTGTTCTAGTACGAAATCTCTATAATTCTTACTTGATGCCATTGATTTTTCTCCCACAATCATTATAACACAAACTATTCCAATTTGTAGTTGATTTCGCAAAAAAATAACCCGCTAGGTTCATTTTCCTTGCGGGTTCGCCAAACATTTCGTTTAAAATGCATCAAACTAAACATTCGACTGAGTATGGTGCGCATAGAGGGACTTGAACCCCCACGTCGTGAAACACTAGATCCTAAGTCTAGCGCGTCTGCCAATTCCGCCATATGCGCATACTGGCTGGGGTGGCTGGATTCGAACCAACGCATGTGAGGGTCAGAGTCTCATGCCTTACCGCTTGGCGACACCCCAGTGCTCGGCAAATCTGTGCCAGCCGTTTATAAAAAAAATGGTGACCCATCCGAGGCTCGAACTCGGGACAACTTGATTAAA
>CALDMJ010000100.1 GCA_937914725.1 uncultured Clostridia bacterium
CCCCCCCCCTAGTACATTTGTTCTATTTTTCATAAGCAATTTCTCTCCAAAATTTTTATTTTTCAACTTTAGTATACCCATTTTCTAACTTTTAGTCAAGCAAATTGTTTGTTTTTTTGCTTTTATAACCATTTCTATTGATTTTTTATTGCAAATGTATTATAATTGTATATAAAATGTATAGTGATTGTATTATTTTGCATATACTAACTATAATGAAATACACAAAAAAAAGGAGATTTTTATGGAAAGAACAGCAAACGTAATTGCGCGTGTAACACCCGATTCAAAAGATAAAGCAATTAAGGTTTTGAATAAATTAAATATTTCACTCTCAGACGCCATTCAAATGTACTTGACCCAAATTGACATACATCAAGGCATCCCTTTTGAACTAAAACTAAATCTTCCACGTCAAGTCAATGCCGACCTAATGACTAAAGAGGAATTTTTATCATCTTTGAACACAAGTTTTGATGAAATTGAAAAAGGCAAAACTATCCCAGCAGAAACATTGCTCAAACAACTTGCAAGGAAATATGACTTATGATTTACAAAATAGTCTATTCACATACCTCATCACTTGATTTGCAATGTATTTTTGACTATATTTCTAAACAATTAAAAGTGCCAGAAACTGCAAGCAAACAAATGAACCAATACTAAATGCAATTTCAAAACTTGATTATATGTCTTTTCGCAACTCAAAAATAAGTTATACAAGAGGCGTAGTATACGTGTTACTTGTTGACAACTACAAAGTACTGTACACAATAAATGAAGAAGAACATTTGGTTTACATATTAAGAGTCATTTATAGTGCTAGAGATATAAACCAATTATTTGAGTAAAGTGCGCAAAAGGGTTTTGTCGGCGGCAGTGACACGGAAACTGTCGCAGCATTTTGAAATAGTTTTGCGCAACACAAATTCGCTCACATTGTCAAGTGACAAAAATGTGAGCGTTTTTTCACGTTGCTTGATAAAACTGTCACACAAGAGCCACGCAACGCACATATTGACATAATATTCGGTTTCGCTTTTCAATGTTTTGACAAGCGCAAGCGTATTATCAATATTTGCATCATCTAAGTATTTAAAAAGTATGCGAACACCTATTCTGCGCGCGAAAGTGCGCGCGTCCAAAAGTAGGGTTTTGCTGAGTTCCAACAAGCTGTCCTCAGTACGAAAAGCTATAGAATCCACAGTTGCCCAGTTGTCAATGACGGGTATCAACTTGTATAAATAATGTTTAAACAACTCAAAATCGCGAACACGATGCAGAGTTTTTGCGTAAATAATTGTATTTTCATAATATTTAAAGACTTCTGCATCCAAATACGGCACAACTTCATCCACTGCAATCGTCTTTAGTATAGCGTTTATGTCCGCCGACATCACAACAAGCATCGGCATTTGCGTTTGAATAATGCCGCGCGACCACACCTCCTTTTGCGGGTTGGCGCAACGCTCCAATTGCACATTAATTCTTTCTATATCAAATTTCTTTTCCATAGCATACCCAATCAATCAATAATGATTGTATTTTCATAATATAGGTTATAAAAGTAATCAACCAAATCTTGCGAAAGTTGTTCAGACAAGTAGTATTTTTCGTTGTAAATCTTTTGAATATAGTACACTTTTTGCAAGCCCGCGCCAACCTTGACTATGTCAAACTTAAACTCTCTGTCGCGCGACGCATCAACTTCTACCTTCAAAACCATTTCGCCAAAGTACTTTGTCCCGTTTTCTTGTTCCGCAAGTCTGTCCTTGCGAACATATATACTCTTGACGTGATTATAAAAGTTTGCAATCGTGTTTTCACCCGAAAAACGCAATCCGTCCTTGCCGTCGGAAATAGTGAAGTTTTCGATTTGCGACGTTGTAATCAAACGCAACTCATTGCTCAAAATCCCGCTGCAGCCACAAAACAACACAATTGTCATAATAAGTGTGCAAACCAACCCTATTCCCTTTACCATTTCCGCCTCTAATCAATAACATCATTATTATAATAAATTTGGCAACTTAAGTCAAACAAAAAACAATGTTTTGCTAGGTATTGCTTTGTTATATATGCTGGCGCGGTCAAAAAACATATACGCCCTAATAATCCGCGCTCCCCTTCCAGGAGATTTCTCCGCGTCGGCGAGGGCTAACGCCTCCGCCTTTGGTCGAAATGACAATAGAATTAAATCACTTACCACAAAAACAAGGTTAAATTTAATTATATACGATAGTCTAAAGCAGCCTATGCCGCCCAAACCCACAGCCGCGGGGCTATCCCCGCCAGCGGCGCGCTTTCGCACTCGCAAATAAAAGAAAGTAGAATGCACAACCGTGCGCCGTCCTAATAAGCAACTTGCTTGTACTCACAGTACCCACAGCCGCGGGCTACCCCGCAAAAAAGGTACATAGCAAATTAACTATGTACCCAAATTCATATAGAGTCACTCACCTAACCTGCAGCGGTGCGATTTCGCACCGAGAAACATACTAAATAGAATGCTAGCAACCGCGTCGCCGACTAAAGTAAATTACTTGTACTGACAGTACCAGCACCTGTGGCGTTTGCC
>CALDMJ010000101.1 GCA_937914725.1 uncultured Clostridia bacterium
TGTCATCATTCAATTTATCTTCACGACAAAAGGTCGATTGATTGAGTTTACGTTTTTTGCCATTTTCAAAATTGAATTTTGATATCGTGACAAAGTTTGTGCAAACATTATCGTCTTTTTCAATATAATGCACAAGTTCAAACTCGTGATTTTTGTCTGCATTTTCATTTGTCGCAAGCACGACTTCTTCGTCGGGCAAAAATGGATGTATTTGCTGAAAAAAATCGTAAAAATAATCTTCGCAGTTAGTGCTTATTCTCATAATAAAATCCTTGTGCGGCGTTTTTTGCCGCTTCTATTTTCTCAATAACTAAAGTTTCAATCAAAACTCCGCTGCGTTATTTGAGCGGTGAGTTTTGCGCATTTTTGATTGTATTATATAGGTGCGATAGTTCTAGTTTTGACTCAACGCCTTTAGTTTCGCTAATTTTTACGTTGTTGTCATTGAACTTGATGTTAAAAATATTTAACTCTTGAAATACTTTCAAGCAAAACATAAATTGTGAATATTTTGCGTTTGCAATTCGCAATTTTATAAGGTTGTAAAGCATATTCACGCTTTCAAATGTCGTAATTTTTTCAATAACATTACTCATCGCCTTGTAATACGCGCCGCAAATTGCGCGTTCGGTCGAAACATATTTTTGAATAGGGGCGCAAACCGAATTTTCACTCGGTCTTAAAATGCGCGCGTGTGTTAAATTGTTAAGCGTTGCAATGTAGCCGTCATTTAAAACAGGGTCAAGAAATACAATGTTGTTAAAATTTTTGAAATTGTTTCGTAAACTTGGGTTGAGAACAAAACTATTGTGTCCTTTGTCCTCAAACAAGTCGCGATATGAATACGCCGAAACCTTGTTTGCAAGCACCTTATTATTCGCCCATCGGTCATAACTTTCCTTTGAATTTACAACAAACAAAGTGCCAAAAACCTTGTCAAACCCCGAAAGAATGTCCGCAATTTGCGTTTGCTCATAATCTTCGCACACAAAATTGCGTCCAGCAGGGCAAAGCGTCTGCATCAAATATTCGCCGATAAGGTGGTCCTTGTCACCGACTTCAATGTTCTTGTCCGCAACAACCTGTTTTAAAAACATCTTGCTAGATTCGTGTCCGCGGTAAACATCCAACTGCAACTCAACAATCGCCTGTTTGGTGCAAATCTCGTTCATAAGGTTTTTGTACTTGCCAAAATTGAACCCGACCGTCGATGTATTGTTGAGGCTCATAGTCAAGTGGTTTGGATAAGATTTCATCAGCGTCGCATTCGCCTTTGCAAACTTAATGCGAAAGCGTGGGCGCGGATTGTCGCTGCCAATCGGCTCTAGCACATCAAGTTGTTTGACAAACTCTTTTGTGACCTTAT
>CALDMJ010000102.1 GCA_937914725.1 uncultured Clostridia bacterium
TGATGATGACGGCGTCGGGCAGTTTGTGCGCGACATAAAATGGATACGCTACCACGAACACAGCAAAAAAACACAAAAAACAGCCTGCGACTATTCCCCAAATTCGTTTTTTACTCAATGCTTTCTCCTTTTAGATTAGTTTGCTTAAAACTTTGAAAAATATTAGCCTTTTTAGCATTTTGTTTTGCCAAAATCTTGCATTTATTGTTTTTATTTGTTATAATGTAACCAAATTAAGACATATTGAGTTTTTAGCATCTTTTTTTTAGCATTATTACATTTTTTTTACGTGCAGCAAAAACTGCCGATGTTTTAACAAACCATTTTGAAAGTCGCTAGAATGAGCGCCTTTACGCGCTTTTTTGACTAACAATTTATTCGAAGGAAGATTTTTTTGCGTAAGTTATTACTTTATATTTAGGTGCTTTTACTCAATCAACGGAGTTCACTATGAGATTAATTAAAGCAAAGAGTGATTTCAAGGTCGACAAAAACCTTGTCAATCAACTCAGCGAAAAATACAATTTACTACCTGAAATTATCGAAATTCTTTTTATGCGCGACATTGACGATGCACATAAAATTGAACATTATTTGCATCCGTCGAAACAAGATTTTCACGACCCGTTTTTGCTAAAAGATATGGACGCGGTTGTAAAACGCATACGTCGCGCGATTGATAATAAGGAAAAAGTTCTCATTTTTGGCGACTACGATGTGGACGGCGTAAGTGCGACGGCGATTATGGTTAAGTACTTCAATCAGCAAGGCATTGACGCTATGCACTTTATGCCAAACCGATATATCGACGGCTACGGCTTGAGCTGCGACGCTATTGATAAAATCAAAGCGGCACAAAACCCTGACCTTATAATTACAGTTGACTGCGGTATTTCGTGCCACAACGAGGTTGAGTATGCAAAATCGCTTGGCATTGAAGTTATTGTCACTGACCACCACGACATTCCCGATGTTTTGCCCGATTGCTTAACTCTAAACGCGAAATTGCAAAATCAAGATTATCCTTTTCACGAAATTTGCGGTACGGGTATGGCATTCAAAGTGGTTCAAGCACTGGAAGGGCTTGATTACGCTTGTCAATTTTTGCCGATTGCTGCGATTGCGACTATTGCGGATATTGTTCCACTTTTAGACGAAAACCGCGCGATGGTTACGCTTGGGTTGAAGCAAATGAAAAGCGCACCACGCGGGATTGTCAAGTTGCTTGAAAGACTTGACATTTCACACCCGCAGGCGACGGACGTTTCGTACAAACTTGCGCCAAAACTCAATGCGTCGGGCAGGCTTGGTGATGCTGATAAGTCGTTTGAACTTTATATGTGCGAAGATGATGCGCGAATTAATGAATTAATTGAAATTATTTTGGATTTCAATACTAAGCGTCAAGATTTGTGTTCGACCGTTTACGATGAGTGCAAAGAAAAATTGGAGCACGATTTGCAGCCCGCAAATCGCTGCATTTGTCTCTATTCTGACAAGTGGGACAGCGGCATTTTGGGCATAGTTGCGGCAAAACTTTGCGAGGAGTATTACCGCCCGACTTTCCTATTTTCTAATGTGGACGGCATTTTGACGGGGTCGGGGCGCAGCATTGACGGCGTCAATATTCACAGTTGCTTGAAGCAGACACAAGATATTTTGG
>CALDMJ010000103.1 GCA_937914725.1 uncultured Clostridia bacterium
TGTGCTTATTTTGCTCAATTTTACGTTGCTTAAAAATTTGAGTAGTGGTTGGCGAATAACAATTGATGTGTTGTTGTGTCTTGGCTTTGTGTTTGTTGGCAAGGCTATCGCGGTGAGAATTTCCCAAAGTCGTGAGGAAAAGAAAAACAATAACAAAAATAATAACATTAAACAAAAGTGAGAAAATGGGAGAAAGTTATGGCAATAAAGGTTATGCCACACAGTGACGATGCTGAAATCAGTGTTTTGGGATGTATAATGTTGACGGACAATGTTCAGCACGAAATTTTTGCGGTGCTGAAAGCGGACGATTTTTATGCAGATGTCCACAGGACTATATTTGATGAGATGTATCAAATATACAATGCAAACAAAACGCTAGATTATGTCACACTTGTTGATGCGCTCGAGCGCAAAGAGCTTTTGGAGTCCGTGGGCGGCATTTCATATGTTACAAAAGTTGCGACAAGTATGCCAAGTGCCGCTAATTACAAGTCATATGTTGAGATTGTTATGCGCGACTCAATGTTAAGACAGGTCATAAATGCGTGCCAGTCGATTGCGGAAAAAGCGTATAACGAGACTGAGGCAGAAGAAGTTTTGCAGTATGCGGAAAAGACAATCTACGATATTGCACAAAGAAAGAGCACGACATCACTCACACATATTCGCGATGTTTTGCCAGCAGTTGTAGATAGGTTGGACAAAATCGCACGCGATAAGTCTGCGTTTTTGGGTATCAAAACGGGCTTTTATGCGCTTGATAGGTTGACAAACGGGTTGCAAAACAGTGACCTAATCTTGCTTGCTGCGCGTCCAAGTGTTGGTAAAACGGCGTTTGCGATGAACATCGTTCAGCACGTGGCGTCGGTTGAGAAAAAGAAAGTCGCGGTTTTCTCGCTCGAAATGGGCAAGGAACAACTTGCTCAAAGAAGTTTGTGTTCCATTGCGAAAGTTAGTATGGAAAAGGCTATCAAAGGCGAAATGAACTCAGGGGAGTGGAAAGCAATTTGGGCGTCCAAAAATCTACTGCAAGATAGTGACATTTTTATCGATGACTCCTCACTCAACACCCCTATGGATATTTTGGGTAAATGCCGACGCTTGAAGCGTGAAAAAGGGCTTGACCTTGTTATGGTCGACTACCTACAACTTATGTCAAGCGGGAACGCGAAAGACGGACGCCAAAACGAAGTCAGCGAAATGTCGCGTAAACTCAAGGTTATGGCGCGCGAACTGAACATTCCAGTGCTGGTGCTTTCGCAATTATCACGTGCGGTTGATAAGCGTACTGACCACCGCCCGATTTTGTCGGACTTGCGTGAAAGTGGTGCGATTGAGCAAGATGCGGACATTGTTATGTTCCTGCACAAGCCGTTTATGTATAGCGACACGCAAGTTAGTGAGGCGGAAAAGAGCGTTGCGGAACTTATTGTTGCAAAGCACAGAAATGGTGCGCTTGATACTATCAAACTGAAGTGGGTTGGCGAAAATGCAAGTTTCCGCAATATGGATAAAGATTCCGATATGGCGGAACTTGAAAAGTCTATGCCTGAAAACTTTTGCGCGCCATCTAGTGGTGAAGTGGAGATTCCGCCTGAGGCTGGTTATCCTGACGAACCTGTGGGGGCGACGTCGCTTGACGATTATCAGGACGCGGAACTTGATATTGAAAACTGCAACGCGCCTGATGAGATTGTTCCTATCACTGACCCTTCACTTTCCGACATCTTCTAGTGGTGCGATAGCGCACTGCTGTGGGTACTGTCCCTACAAGTAATTCACTTTCGTGGGTGGCGCGCTTGTGTGCATTTTATATGCTCTTACTCTCGTGTGGAGAATGCCTCGCTGCTGACGGCAAACGCCACAGGTGTAGAGGTTGGTTGGTGTGTGTAGGGTGTTTTGAAATGGATATCCTTTCATTATAAATGAATAACTTTATAAATGAATAACTTTAAGAGGTGCAATATGCGTATTATGACATACAATCTAAATGGTGCCCGTAGCGCAAATAAAAAAGGCGTTTGCGATTTTTTGAATCGTGCAAATGCCGATTTTTATTGCTTGCAGGAGACGCGCGCGACGGCGGAACAAATTCGGCAAGAACTTGCGCCGTTAGAGGGCAAGTATCAGTTCATTATCAATGAGAGTGTACGCAAAGGCTATAGCGGAACGACGGTTTTGACAAAGACAAAACCGATTTCCTATGAAAACAAATTGTTTAATCTAAATTATGATACCGAAGGGCGCTTGCAAGTTTTAGAATATGAGGATTTTTTTCTAATCAATCTTTACACGCCCAATGGTGGCACGCGGTTAGACTATAAAATGCAGTTTATAGAAGATTTGATTCAAGCGTTAGATACCTTGATTTTGGACGGCAAAGACATAATTTTATGCACTGATTTTAACATTGCGCACACCGAACTTGACTTGTCAAACCCCGAAGAATGTGCAAAAATAACAGGTTTTTTGCCACAAGAACGCAAAATTTTTGACAAATTCTTGTCAATCGGTATGTTCGACGTATTCCGCGAATTGCACCCAAACGAAAAAAGACATACGTGGAGTTCGTATATTAGCAAACGCGCAGGGGACAATTTTGGCAATCTTTATACCTTTGACTATATTTTTGTTACAGAAAACCTGCTTGACAAAGTCCGCGCTTGTGAAATTTTGCACGACGCAATGTACAGCGACCACTATCCCGTAAAATTGGAAATTGATTTATAAATTGATATATAGTGTGTTTATTTGAAACATTAAAAATACCATGTCTCCTAATGTTTTTTGTTATGCTCAATTAATCTTATTGAGTTTCACATACTTATAAAATGTGGCTTTATTCATATTCAATAAATGTAGCGATTCAGTAAGTGTAATAATTTTATTTAAGTACATCCTTGAAACATCGTAAAAGTTCGCAGGTAAGTTATATTTAGGTCTACCTAAATGTTTGCCTTGCAATTTTGCAAGCCGAATTCCTTCCGCTTGTCTTTTTCTTATATTATCACGCTCATTTTCAGCAACAAATGAAAGTATTTGGAGAACAATATCACTAATAAATTTGCCAACTAAGTTTTTGCCTTCCGTCTGAGTGTTTAAAAGAGGCATATCTAAGACTTGAATATCAACATTGAGTTTATTGACAATTTCTTTCCATTCTTCAATAATCATATCATAATTGCGACCAAGTCTATCAATGCTTTTGATAATGAGTAAATCGCCGTCTTTTAGTTGTGCTTTCATTTTTTGATAATTTGTGCGTTCAAAGTCTTTTCCGCTTTGTTTGTCAATAAAAATTCGGGAGTCGGGAAGTCCGCAATTGTACATTTCGTCCATTTGTCTATCAATGTTTTGGTCTCGCGTCGAGACTCTTACGTATCCATAATTCATATTATCACCTCTAAATAATCATTATATCAAAAAACCTTCTCTTTTTCAAGAGAGGGTTTTTTGTATACAAAAGCCTACCTTTATCCGCTTTAATCTCACAATGTGATTGCTGGGGCTGTTA
>CALDMJ010000104.1 GCA_937914725.1 uncultured Clostridia bacterium
TGAACCTATAACTTGCAAATAAATAACCTTACTTGTACTAAATAAATATTTTTCATTGTGTGTATATGTCTCCTTTGTATAGTCACCATCTTTTGTTATACTTGTGGTAAAAAGTGTTTTGCTTGTAACTTTATCATTTGCGAAAATGTTGATAGTTTGCGATAGACTTGATAATGGAGAATTTGTAATTAAACTACAATCGATAACTAACTGCCTACAATTATTTAGTTGTGTTTCAAGTGTTGTATTCGTTGTAGCAACTTTGACACCAAATGGCGCAGGCAATTCATTATCAAATGCGTTTGGCGAAACATTTGTCACGTTTGCATTCGTCATATCCACTTTTGACAAACTTTTACACGCTGCAAAGGCATTATTATTCAAGCATTTAATAGATGAGTCTACTGTAATTGTGGTTAGTGCAGTTTGCGACTTAAACGCATACGGCGCTATTACACGATAATTTTGTAAATCCAAAGTTTCACATTGTGTTTTGTATTCAAATAATATATCCCCGTATGTAACTGTTCCAGTAGCACTACTTGCGTATGGTAGCGCTTTATAAAATGCTGTATCACTTAATGCGTTAGTGCTTGCTGCAGTATTTTTTCCGATACTCGTAATTTTGGTAAAATCTAGCAAGATTGTACTAAGTTTTGTACATCCAGCAAAGGCGTTGTCACCTATTGACGTAATTGAACCATTGTTTTTTATTGTTGTCAGTTCGGCACAACCACTGAATGCATTTGGTGCGATTGAAGTAATTGTTGTCCAACCATCACCCGTTGAAGTGCCATCCATATCTTGCTCGGCGGCTGTGCCATCTGCATTAAGTTTCACTTTGTATGGAATTTCGACCGATTCCATATTATTTGCAGAAGCCATATAGCAAGCCCCACTTGTAGTATACATCAAAGACAATATATTTGTATTGATAGTTCCCGTCACTGAAATTTGGCTGCGACTAGATGAGTTACAGTTTTCATTTAGGTCGACAATTACAACTATCGAGAATTTTTTTGTCGACTCAGTAAGCGCGGAATCATATGTGTACTGAAAGTCACGCAAAAATGTCAGGACATTGAATTTATTAGTATCACTTTTTGTGATTGTTGCGGGCGAATTGGGACTTCCGTTTGATGATGAAATTGTATAAAATTCATTTTTTGTGCCCGTCGATGTCATTGTTGACATTTTCGCGCTGCCGAAGTCATATGAGTTTTGCGCAAATGAAACGGTGCCAGCAAGGTTTGAAAAATCATATATTAACTTTACATAATAGTTGCTAATTAGATTGCCACTATCGACTGATAGGTCAAGCGCATCAAGATTTAGAATATCATATGCACTATCGCCATAAGTCAACGTGCCAAAAGCCCCCGCATTTGCATTGTAATTTAATTTTAGTCCATTATTCAGCGAAATTGACGGTGATTTGAGGTCAAAGGAAATCGCCCCCGTTGCAGTTTTTGAACTATGCAACAAAGCGTTGCTAAATGTCAATGCCGTAGCAAACCCCATTATGAACACCAAAAGCCACATCACAATTTGTGCTGCAGCAGGTATTTTTTTCTTTGATTTTGTATCTACATTTTTGTTGTCATTTTGTGAGAGTTTTCCACATTCCTGTGGATAATCTTTAGACGCCCCCCCCCCCCATTTAGTTAAGTACTTCACTATTTCGGTCTCCTTTGTACAAATTTATACTTGTATTTTACCATA
>CALDMJ010000105.1 GCA_937914725.1 uncultured Clostridia bacterium
CTCTTTCTTCCAAGAACCCAGCAAGTTTTTCTGAATCGTGAACATTCATTTGACATCCGTATGTCATAATGCAATATTTTTTAGTGTTTTCCATAAATTTCCCTTTTGTTTTTTATGAGTTAGATTATAAGGCAAATTCGCATACAAATTTGCTTGCGATAAGTGATGATAAATTTTCTTAATAAATTATAACATTTTTAAAGCACAAAATGCAAGTCGTTTGTGCAATTTTGCAATTTTTTTCTATTGTAAATTAGTTGACTTTGTAAATATTTTTCCAACAATTACTAATACTAAATGTATGTTAAAGCGGGAAAACAAACAAAGTGATCGCACTGGTAGTTGTACAATGAAAAAGTCTCAAACTATTGCGAAATTATGTATTAAAAAAATTTTCAAAACAGTGTTATTTGTGTTAATGTTTGTCATATTATTAATGGCGTGTGTGTTTGGTTATTTTTATGTCAAAATTAATTCACAATATGGCAATCTACATTTTGATAAAGACAAATTGATAGCGGCAACTTCATATGTCCAAATTGCCGATTTAAACGGCAATAACATCGGTAAGGCTTCAATAAATGGGCGCGCTACTATCGAATTTGACCAATTGCAGAAACATACAATTGATGCTTTTATTGCAGTTGAGGACCAAAAATTCTATGAACATAGCGGACTAAACTATAAAAGAATGTTAAAATCATTTATAACGAATATTAAGAGTGGCTACGCAAAAGAAGGTGCGTCGACTATTTCACAGCAATTGATAAAAAACACGCACTTAAATAATGACAAAACGATTGAGCGCAAGTTAAAAGAAATTTTTTTGACAACAAAGCTAGAAAAAACATTTTCGAAGGATGAGATTTTAGAAATTTACTTAAATGTCATATATTTCGGTAATAGTTGTTTTGGAATTGAGGAAGCAAGCAATTTTTATTTCGAAAAGTCGGCAAAAGATTTGGATATTGCTGAATCGGCAACACTTGCAGGAATTATTAAATCTCCTAAAATTTATAATCCTATTTCAAATTACGACAAATGTATCTCACGTCGCAATTTCGTACTTGCGCAAATGAAAAAATGCAATTTTGTTAATAACGAAGAATACACCTCCTCAGTTTCTGAAAAACTTGAGATAAAACAAAGTATAAAGCAAAATTCCATTGAGAAGCTTGTATTTGATGACGCGTGCGTTCTACTGAATATGTCTGAAAAAGACTTGGTTATTTCACATTTAAGGATAAACACTACTATAAATCCAGATTTACAAAAATTGGTCGATAGTATTGATTTGACCTTTTTAAAAATGAAAAATGAGATGCCTGAATACGCGATAATCATAGAAAAGAATAGTGATAGTTCGATTCAAGCAATACGTTTTTCAAATGTAGATATTTTGAAAATGAAACGCCAACCCGCTTCGTGCCTAAAGCCATTTCTGGTATATGCGCCCAATTTTGAAGATGGAAGAATCAATTTGCTAACAAAAATTGACGATTCTCCTATCAGTTTCGACGGCTTTTCTCCCTCAAACGCCGATAAAAAATATCGTGGAGAAATAAGCACTACGGAAGCCTTAAGTGTGTCATCAAATGTTTGTGCGACCAAATTGCTTAATTGCTATGGAATAGACAAAGCAAAAAAATGTGCGCGCAAATTTGGGTTCAAATTCGACAAAAATGATAACCACCTTGCCCTCGCCTTAGGTAGTATGTACTACGGGTGTGAATTGCTTACCTTAACAAATGCTTATGCTACACTTGCCCGCAATGGTGTTTATATCCCACCTAAAATCATAGATAATGTACGTTCAAATAGTCTTCCCATTTACCAGAGTAAGGGCGAAACAACAACCGCAATTAGCGAGGAAACTGCCTACCAACTTACACTTGCCCTTCAAGAGTGCAGCAATAGCGGGACGGGTAAAAAATTGCACAATTTTAGTAAGTATGTTGCCTGCAAAACAGGCACTAATGGTGTCAAAAACTCGCCACTCAATACTGATGCATACAACATTAGTTATTCAAGCGATTACACGGTGTGTGTTTGGATAGGTGCTAATGAGAATAAGTTGTTGCCTGCAAATTGCAATGGCGGTAATCACCCAAGTATTATTGCAAAAGTTATTTGGGAACATTTGGATCCAAAAACGGAATTTGCAGTGCCACAAGATATAGTCGAAGCGAACATTGATAAAATCAGTTATGACAAAAATGGCCAAATAAAAATGGCAGATAAAAATGCACCTGAGCGTTATATTTTAAAATCAAAATTTAACAAAAAATATTTACCAACTGAGTCATCTTCCATATTCACAGCGCCACAACAAGTTGCATTGAAAGCAAAGAAAATTGAAAATTTAATAACTTTAAGTTTTGATTGCGAAAAATGCTATGAATATGCGCTTTTTAAATGTGTTGGGAATGACATTGCACTGCTCGGAAGCATAAAGAATAAGATTGGACACCAAACATTTGTTGATAGTATCACATCAAGTGACTCGCAAATTACGTATTATGTAATTCTTTCAACGCCGACAAATAAAAGATTGATTTCAAATGAAGTTAAGATTTTAACTTAATTATTTGCCATATGTTTTAGAACTTGATGAAATGTAACAACTATCATTAAAAACGTCATTAGTTTGTGTCCAATATTGGCATTACTACCTGTTATTCGCTTAATTTAGCATTTGATACTAAATTTTCAAAACAAACATTTTCAAAAATCACACAAAAAAGACTTTCCAAATGGAAAGTCTTTTTTGTAGCAGACTTGGTGCCGAAGGCGGGACTTGAACCCGCACAGGTATTACTACCCGAAGGATTTTAAGTCCTTTGCGTCTGCCTATTCCGCCACTTCGGCTCTGGAGGCGCCACCCAGATTTGAACTGGGGAATGAAGGTTTTGCAGACCTGTGCCTTACCACTTGGCTATGGCGCCAGCATTGCATACGATATAAAAAAATGGAGCGGGAGACGAGATTCGAACTCGCGACGTTCACCTTGGCAAGGTGACGCTCTACCACTGA
>CALDMJ010000106.1 GCA_937914725.1 uncultured Clostridia bacterium
ATTTATGAATATGAACAATGCGAAAATGAGCAAGAGCAAGGGCAATTATATGACAGTCAATTCGCTCATTGAGCAGTTTGATTCGGATACGATAAGGTATTACTTTATTTTGAACAATCCTGAGCGCAAGGACAGTAATTTTTCGCTTGACGATTTCATCAATATTCACAACAAGCACCTTGTTGGCGGGTTTGGGAACTTTGTCAACCGCAATCTAGCGTTCTTGGTAAAGAAGTTTGGCGGGCAAATCCCGCACAGCCCGATTTCAAAGGCGGTTGAGGACGAGACTTTGCGCGTGTATGATGAGGTTCGCGACTTGTTTGAGAGGTGCGAACTTAGGGAAGCGGTTGGCGCGATTTATAATTACATTCAGTTTGCGAATAGGTACTACGACGAAAATACGCCGTGGGTTGCGGCGCAAGAGGATGTGGCGCGATTTAATGTTATCACGAGCGACTGCATATTTATGATTTGCAATATTGCAAACCTTTTGCGTTCTATAACGCCAAAGGCGAGCCAAAAGATTTTTGACCTACTAAAGATTGAGGACAACGGGTTTGATGTTGTTCGTTGTGGTATGGTTGATAAACTTGATGGTGTGGACATTCTCTTTGAGAGGATTGACCCGACCAAAGTCATCGTCTCCCCACCCCTTGACACCTTTGTGCGATAGCGCACGGCTGCAGGTACTGTCCCTACGCATAAGTAATTTTGGTGGGCGGCGAACCATCGTTCATTCTATTCACTAATATTCTCGGTTGCGATAGCGCACGGCTGGTGGCAAACGCCACTGGTGCTGGTTTGGTGGGTTTGGCGCTAGCATACGCTTAAAATTTCAATATTAAAAATCTTCAAGAAATAATGATTTGATAACATTATTTCTTATTTTTTTGAGTGATTTATATTCTTCTAGCAAAATTGGGTTTAAGCTATTGCAAAATAAATGCTCCTTGATTAGATATTAGATAAATGCTTAATTGAGACGCTAATGAACCTGACTTTGCTTTGTTAAACAATAACTCCAAATAATCATTTTCTTCAAAACTTATTACTATTTTTCTTGTTTTATCGATTTTTTTGTTATTTTCTTTACTCATAATGTTCCCTTTGTTTATAATGTACACCTTTTAGCGGGAAAAATCAACCGAATTTTGTCAATATTGTTATTATCAACTAATAATAGGTGTTACAATATGGAAGAAAAGGGCAAATATACAAAGTTTTTCACTTCGTTCAAGGATTTGCTAGACGAAAATGGTTTGACATTAATGAGATTTAGCGAAAAATCAGGTATTAGTAATTCTTGCTTGTATAGGTATAGGGCGGGAGATATGCCGTAGATTGCAAACGCGGTCAAAATCGCAAATTATTTTGATTGCACGCTAAATTATTTAATGGGTGTTGACGATAAGAGAAATTATCCGCATTTAAATACGTATGATTTGTCCGTTTTTCACAATCGTTTCAAGCAACTGCTGACGGATAAGGGTATATCGGTTTATAGAATTTCCATTGATGCGGGCGTCAATGATTCTAGCAATTACGCTTGGCAAATGGGTAGCGCGCCGTCAATGGCGTCACTTATAAAGATTGCCGAATATTTGAATTGTCAAATTGATTACTTAATCGGCAGAATGCAGCAGTTGTGACGCGATTTAATTTTTTTTCAAATGATTAAATATTATTTTATTAAGTTTACATTCACGAAAATATTAGGAATATTTTTAATTATAGTAGTTATATCTTTTTATAGTGGTTATATATTTTTGAAACAATTCCGCCATTTGTGCTAGTGTTAGCCAAGCCGTGCTATCATCCAACTTGACATAATTTTTGAGCCTTCATCATCGACAACACAAAAAGTTTTTGGATTGAAATCCAAAAACTGCCTAAAAACGCAAAGTTTTTGGATTGAAATCCAAAAAAGTGTTGACAAAAATGTGATATTTGGCTATAATATACTCTGGAAGTAATGGGAGGCTTTTTATGCTTATAAAAAGAAAAGAGTATTTAGACAAATTGATTTCACTCAAAGATAAGAAGATTATAAAAATAATAACTGGCGTTAGAAGATGTGGGAAATCCACTTTAATGGATATTTTTAAAGATTATTTGCTGCAAAATGGTGTTGATAAAGAAAATATTATCTCTATCAATTTTGAAGATTATGATTTTTATGATTTGCGAGAACCTGATAAACTTTATGATTATATAAAAAGCAAATTGAGTAGCGAAAAACAAAATTATATATTTCTTGATGAAATTCAGCACGTAGTAGATTTTCCACGGATAGTGGATAGTTTGTTTATAAAAAACAATGTTGATATTTACATCGCAGGTTCAAATGCCTATATGCTATCAAGTGAAATTGCGACGCTAATTTCGGGGCGTTATATTGAAATTTCAATGCTGCCACTATCTTTTGCGGAATATGTTTCGACTACTGGCAACAAATCGGACCTTGCACGAAAGTACATTGATTATATTGAAAATAGTTCGTTTCCTTACACGTTAGAGTTGAGGGACCAAATAAACGAAATCAAGCCTTATCTTGACGGCATATACAACACTGTAGTCGTAAAAGATATTGCAACAAGAAAAAAAATAACCGATATTTCGATGCTTGAAAGTGTGACGAGGTTTATGTTTGATAATATTGGTAGCCCGCTTTCTATGAAAAAAATAGCCGATACTATGACTTCGGACGGCAGAAAGATTGACGTGAAAACTGTTGAAAAATTTATAGATGGGCTTACTGAAAGTTTTATATTGTACAAGGCGAACCGTTATAATATTAAAGGAAAACAATATTTAAAAACACTAGAAAAGTATTATGTAGTTGATATTGGTTTGCGTTTTATGCTGTTAGGCTCTCGCTCGACTGACATTGGGCACATTTTAGAAAATGTAATTTATTTAGAATTATTGCGCAGAGGCTATGAAGTTTATGTCGGCAAAGTTGATGACATAGAAGTTGATTTTGTAGCAATGAATAATAAAAAAATTGCATATTTTCAAGTTGCAGCAACGGTTAGGGATGAAAAGACGTTAGAAAGAGAATTGAAGTCTCTTCAAAGCATAAGCGACCACTATCCAAAATTTATTCTAACATTAGACGAAGACCCCGAAGTTGATTATGGCGGCATAAGAAAAGTAAACGCGCTTGATTGGCTACTTGGCGATGTCGAATAGTTTGAAAAATCGTTCTTATAATTGTGCATATTATCATATGATTAAATATTAATTTAAACATTAAAAAAAAACTTGGCAAAATCATTTGATATTTTTCAGCAAGTGTGGTACACTAAAACTGCAAAATCTAAAAGAGAGGTATGAAAGATGATTAAGCACTTAACTAAATGGGGGGGGGGGGGGGGTAAAAGTT
>CALDMJ010000107.1 GCA_937914725.1 uncultured Clostridia bacterium
CTCAAAACTATATAAAAGCCTGATTAAAAGATACAATAATTGAAAGTTTTTCAAAAATCTGATCAAACGACGAAATATAACACTCCATCGCCAAATTTTGTGCCTAAAATGTGCCTAAATAAAAAGTAACCACAATATATAGTATACCAAAGCGTTCAATTATACTATATATTGTGGTTTTTCACAATGGCGGAGATGGTGAGATTCGAACTCACGTGCCGATTTCTCGACTAACGCATTTCGAGTGCGCCCCGTTATAACCACTTCGATACATCTCCATTGTTATAAGTATACTATATTTATTTCTAAAAATCAACAATTTTCACAAATTTGTTTTTGAAACGTTTATATTTGTGCTATAATTTTGGTATGGAAAACAAAATGCAATGCGTTGGCGGTTGTCCCGTTCAACAGTTAGATGTGATAGTTAGCAAAATTTTAGACCCAAATACGGTTGTTATTGTTTCGACTGCGCCTGCGCCGCGTGTGGCGCTTGGCGAAGTTTTTGGCGAAAGTGGCAATGCACAAGGGAAAATTGTTGGTTTTTTAAAGTCAATCGGCGTAGACTACGTTTTTGACACCACGTTTGGTGCGGACTTGACAACTATATGTGAGGCGCGTGAGTTGTTATGTCGTTTGGACGATGATGACCATTTGCCACTCTTGAACAGTTGCTGCCCTGCGTTTGTAAAGTTCATTCAAAACTTTTACCCGAGTTTAAAAAATAATATTAGCACAACTTTCACGCCTATTGCAAATATGGGAACTTATATAAAAGCAATTTTTGCTAGGGAACTTAATGTTTCCCCGCGACAAATTTTCCACATTGCTTTAACGCCTTGCGTTGCAAAAAAAATAGAAATCAAAGACGCAAAATTTGTTTTAAAAAATTTCGACAAGAATACTAAATACTCAACTTTTTCAAAAAGATTATCCGCAAATGCGATAGAACTATTACACAAAATCAAGGACAATCACGTTTGCGATGCTAGATGCACACCCTGCAAATCTGTTTTGCAAAATGGTGATGCTCCAATTTACTTGACAGACGCAGTTATTACTACCAATGAACTTGCGAACCTAATCAAGTTAAGCGGACTTGCATACAATGAAATTCAGCCTCTTGATTGCGACAAAATTAGTGGAAACGCAATTCAGTTTGGACATTCAGGCGGCGTGGTAAAATCGGTGTGTGAATGCGCATACTATTTGACAAATGGCAAGCGTCCACCAAAGACTTTTTTTGGACTAAAACAACTAAATGATTACGCCTATGTGGCAAACCTCAAAATCGGCAACCACAAAATTAAAGTCGCGAAGATTGACGGGCTAAAAAATATGGAGGACTTTATATCCAATAATGACGTCAAGGAATATGCGTTCATCGAGGTTATGACTTGTGCGGGCGGTTGTTTGGGCGGAACAGGTCAGCCAAAATCCGCCGACCTCACTGCGCGCAAAAAACTGCTTTTGCAAAATGAGTGCTACAACTCCGCTGAAGACACACTCGCAATGTCACTAATAAACAAAAACCCAAATTTGTTTTTAAATAAACCCAATTAGAATATTAAAACTTAAAAAAACAATCAAATTTACTATAAAAATTAAAACAAAAAATAACAAATAACCCTTTCAAAAACGTTTGACTTATTTTATAAAAAAGTATATAATATGCAAAGAAAATTAGTCATAGCCCCTTTGGAGTGCAATGTCATATTTTCAAATACTTCAAGGAGGGTTTCTCATGGAAGGCGAATTTCAAGACGAAACTATAGTTTGTGTAGACTGTGGCAAAGAATTTGTGTTTACTGCAAATGAACAAGCGTTCTATAAAGAAAAAGGTTTGCAAAACAAACCTAAGAGATGCGTAGAATGCCGTCGCAAAAGAAAACAAAACAATAACAACAATAGCCCTAAAAGAGAATTTTAGGATTTAGCGGGTTGTGCCAATGTGGCACAACCCTTTTTGTTTATGTTCACAAATGCGACTTCCTAAAAAATGCAATGCGGTTGTACTACATTTGACACAGCCGCATTGAAAAAATATATACTTATAAAGCACTTCCTACCACTACCTCAAATTAAATATTATTTTCAATCAATTGCGTCTAAAAAACATAAAATTGTCGTTTATTTTTCTAAATTTCGTCAATAATAACAATTAGGTGAAACTATGTTTAATTTTATTGTATTATTGATTGTAATTTTCGGCTCGCTCAACTGGTTTGCAATCGGGGTTTTCCAGTTCGACCTTGTAGCGGGTATATTTGGCTCTCAGTCAGTGTTTTTTAGCCGATTTGTTTACACCGTAATAGGACTAGCGGGCTTTTGGTCGTTATTTGTCACGCTATTCAAAAAGGGCAATGTTGTATATTATGTGAAAAAGCCGAAGCAAAAACGCACGCGCAATACTGTCCCTGCAGGGACACAAACGAGCGGTGAAAATGCCCCTCAGGCAGTGCCACAAAACGCGGACGCGGACGTCACAGGAGAAACTACCGCAAGCGAAACGCCGCCGAATGAAACAAGTGTACTTGTTTCGGAAAGGACGACTGAACAAGAAAAAATCTACGACATACCACCCGCAAAACCACTTAAGGCGAGTCATCCAAAACTGACGAAACACGACCAGCCCGCCGACCAACCCAAAATTTAAATTATTATTAAAAAAAATGCAAAAAACTTAGTGCATACACCAAAATAGTGTTGTGCAAGTGTTTTTTGCATTTTTTTTATAATCAACATCTATTATTTGACAATCCAACTTTCCGCGCCAATTTTTGCAAATTTGACAGGATAAATTTTCCCACTTAATGACTGCATTGCATCTATCAACTTTTGGCGGTTCATCGGGTTGCAGTATAACATCAAAAACCACCACCACCTGCGCCCGAAACTTTGACTGCTTCAGCGCCATTTTGCATTGCAAAATTAATTGTTTTTTCTAGTTCCACATTCGAAATGATTGAAGACGTGCGTTTTTTATTCTCCCACCCCTCGCGCAAGAGTTCCGCAAAGCCGCTAATGTCGCCAGTGATGACGCTATCTTTCATTTGGTATGCGTATTTTTTTAAATTGTGCATTGCATCCATTGTCTTTTCATTATTAGATTTTGTATTCTTTATTTGCTCATTTATAATTTTAGCCGAACTCCTGCTCTTTCCGCTATAATATAGCAAAAGCGAACACTCAAGTTCGTTGATTATGTCTTTGCTCACGCGCAACGGATTGACAACTGTTGTTTTGTCGGTTTTAAACTCCATTAGGTTGAAACCGCCAAACACTGCCGAATACTGGTCTTGCTTGCCGCCTGACAATTTGAGGTCGTTGCGCTCAATGTCATACGCAAGGTATGCCTTTGTATAGTCATCGAGCCCTAGCCCTAGCCATCTATTATATGCTTCAAGTATCGCAACCACCATTGTCGATGACGTGCCAAGTCCAGACCCAATCGGTGCATCATTGCTCGTACTCATTTCAAACGAAAGCGGCTGCCCGTTGTTGAAATCTTTGACAATACGATTATATATTCCTTTATGTAAAATCAAATTTTCATCCGTTATATCGAACTTTGAAACGCATTCTACATCAATTGAGTTATTATTGTCATACGCTTCAATTTTAATTCGTCCATTATTAGTTGGAATTATGCTGCAATAAGCATACATTCCAAGTGTTGCGTTAAAAACTGCCCCACCATAAACATCGCTGTAACTCGGCAAATCCGTACCGCCACCAGCAAGTCCTATGCGCAAAGGCGCTCTACTTCTAATTTGCATAAATTTCTCCCAAAACTTTTGTAGCACCGCGTTTACATCGATACCAAAAATATTATAGCATAATATATGCCACATACAATAAAAAAAGAGCAATTAATGCTCTGTAAAATTATACAATACGATAAAATTGTTGACAAAAATCTTGTTTTTGCCATATTCTAATCAATTTAAGCAATTTTTCATTACTTTTGTTCTTGTTTATTTTGTGTTTCAGCCACTTGCTCAGCAACTTCCGCTTGAGGTTCGGTTTCAATTGTTTCTTGTGATTGTTCTTGAGGTTGTTCTTGAGGTTGTTCAACAACTGTTTCATTTTCATTCACTGTATTTGTGTCAATTGCTTCGCCGTCAACAACTACCACGCCGTCGACAATTTGAACGCCACTGCCAGCCTTCTCTTTTGCGTGTTCCTCAGCTGTATAATAGCCTTGCGCACCAAGTTTGTAGAACTCAAGCCCCGCAAACATAAGCGCACCTACAATTCCAAGATAGAAGCCAATTCCTGCTTTGTTTGACATAACGACAGTCGATTCGCCATTTTGGAATCCAATCTTTTTGAGAACCATATATTCCATAACAAACATAATTGCAATGAAAATACCGAGACCTATATTAATACTTGATAACATTGCACTATTTTTGAACACCAAGTTCATTGTGATAATATAAATGCCGCAAACACCCGTCAAAATTCCACACATAACAAGTGCCCAGTTGCCGCTCGTCATTTTCCACATTTGCGAGAATGTCGTTCCAACACCTCGGCTATCAACATATCTAGCAAGCACAAACGAAAGCAACAAACATACGCCTGCTAAAATTGTAACCCAAAAATCTGTTCTCTCATAACATTTTGCCCAGTCTTTTTTGTCACGAACAAAAAACACATTTCTAAAGGCATTATACTTTTGCATATCAAAATCTCCTTGCAAAGATTATACCAAAAAAAAATATATTTTCAAACTATTTTCGACAACAAGTTGCGAGTTTTGACACACTTTAAATTTTTTTATAAGTAATACTTATAACATAAGATTTATGAAAATTGTTTATGTATAATATCACTGTTTAAGGAGGTCAATTTTGATAGATAAAGATAGAATTAAAAAAAGACTTAGTAATGCGTTAAAAGACATAGACATAGATAAAAACGACATACTAAAAAAATTGAAAATCAGCAAGCACACATATGAGCAATACATTTCTGGTAAAAAATTTCCATCATTTATGACTTTTGCAAAAATGTATGAATTGCTAGATTTAAATCTTAACGATATTCTATGCGTACCAAAGAAGAAAACAGATAAAAAATCAAATGATACAAAATAAAAAAGTGGGCTACCCACTTTTTTATTTTGTAAATTCGTCGTCCATATCTTTTGTTTTTTGAGTAGATTCAACGGCATTCCATAAATCGTCGTCAAATTCAAAATTTCCAACCAATGTGTTGTGGTATGATTCAATTTCAAGTCCTTTGTATCCATTGATTTCGTTTGCGTGCAAAACATTGATTGTGCTATCATAAAATGCGCTTTCAAATAAAGTATCGCGCGTTATGCCAGCTGTACGCATAGGCATAACAGCAATCAATGTGCCAAACCCTTGCTTGCAAGCGTCAAGCGCTGAAAGTCCTTTCGCCTTCGATTTTTGCAAATCGTACAAACCAACTGCATAATACCCATTAAGTTCGTCTTTACCCACAAGTTTGACAAACCCAACAACCGAAACCCCACGTGACTTATAGGCATTGAAAATATTATCTCTAACAACTTTAAAAGGCACATTAAAACCCTCTTTATCTGCCTCAAGCGCTCCAGCGCTGCAAGTTAGTATGTTTTTTGAAACCTCAACTTCATCTTCGCTTTGAAAACCGCGGCGACACTTAATTGTGTCGATAATCATATTCTCTTTGTCTCGCAAAGCGTATTCATTCAACTGCTTTAAATCTCGAATATCCATATCTATCTCCTTCTACCCCTTGAGTATACCACACAATCAACAATCTGTCAATAGGGAAAACAAACTATTTAAAAAACAAAGGGGATTGCAAAATGTATGCTTTTGTCAATACATTTTGGCATTTTTTTTTAAATAACGCGAAAAAAGCAAAAGGTAATTTCCTTTTGCTTTTTATTTATGTGAATTATTCGTCGTCCCCGTCATCATTTTCAGAATTTGAAGAAGTTTCATTTTCTTCACTATCGTCCAAGTCAAGGTCGAGGTCGTCGACACTCAATTTCTTGTTCAAAAAGTCATTCTCTTCGCCAAGTTCTTCTATAGTGTCATTATTTCCAACAGTGTCCATTGTGTTTTCTTCATTTTCAATGATTTCGTTTTCGACATCGTCGTCTGGTTCGTTTAGTCCGTCGTTTTCTTCGACTGCTTCAAACTCATTCTCCGTATGCTCCTCGTCACATTCTTTGACTGTGACTCCGACGCTGACGACTTTGTTGTCATTCTTGATGTTCATAATACGTACGCCGTAAGTCATACGCCCGACAATACTGATTTGGTCGGCGTGCGTGCGCATAACTGTACCATTGACTGTAACGAGCATAACATCGTTTTCGTCGGTAACTTTCTTCATACAAACAAGTTTACCTGTTTTGGTATTAAATCTACCTGCTTTGACGCCTTGCCCTGCGCGCGCTGTTCGACGAATTTCATTGACTTTGAGGCGTTTACCGATACCCAATTCCGAAACAACCAAGACATAGTCGCTTTCTTCGACGATTGCCATATCGACAACTTTTGCGCCCTCCTGCAATCTCATTGCACGGACACCTTTTGCAGTGCGCCCCATTGCGCGGACGCCACTTTCATTAAAGCGTATGCAACGCCCGCTATCACTTGCAAGCAATATTTGTTTTGTGCCGTCACTAAGTGCGACGCCAATCAATTCGTCGTCGTCGATAAGCGTGATTGCGTACTTACCATTTTTGTTAATTCTCTCAAATGCGCGCAGCGGCGTCTTTTTGATGAGTCCTTTACGCGTTGCCATAATCAAATATCCGCTTGAGCGGTCGATTACAGGAATAATTGCAGTGATTTTTTCGCCTTGCGCGAGGTTCAAAAGGTTTATCATTGCTCTACCCTTTGCAGTTTTTTGTGCTTCAGGTATTTCAAATGCGCGCATACTATAGACACGTCCTTTGTTTGAGAAACAGAACAAGTCGCTATGCGAGTTTGTAATCAACATATTGTCGACAAAATCTTCTTCTTTTGGCTTATGCCCGATAACGCCAATTCCGCCTCTATTTTGCGATTTATATTCGCTGAGCGCGAGACGTTTGATGTACCCCTCGCGCGTCAAAGAAATGACGACTTCTTCTTGAGGTATCAAATCTTCAATATCAATGTCACCATAGTCGACGCTAATTTCAGTGCGACGCGGGGTACTATATTTATCTTTGATTTCAAGAATTTCTTTACGAATAATGGCGTCAATCTTTTGTGGACTTTCGATAATACTCTTAAGCTCGGCAATCAATGCTTTCAAGTCCGCCAATTCTTTGCGCAATTTTTCGACTTCAAGACTTGTCAATCTTTGCAAGCGCATTTCCAAAATCGCGGTGCTTTGCTTTTCAGTGAGCAAGAAACTGTCGCGCAATTTTTGCCCTGCTTCCACTTTATCAGCTGATTGCTTGATAATTCTAATTACTTCATCGATATTTGCAAGTGCGATTACCAAGCCTTCAATGATATGTTCTTTTTCTTGTGCTTTTTCAAGTTCGTATTGCGTTCTACGCAAAATAACTTCTCTTTGGTGTTTGAGATAGTAGTACAATATTTCGCGCAAGTTCATAACTTTCGGCTCGCCGTCCGCAAGTGCAAGCATAATAATTCCGTCACTGACTTGTAGGTTGCTGTGCTTATATAATAGGTTCAAAACAACTTGCGCGTTAGCGTCCTTTTTGACCTCAATTACAACGCGCATACCGTCGCGGTCGGATTCTTCACGAATATCGGAAATTCCTTCAATCTTTTTGTTTTTGACCAAGTCCGCGATTTGTGCAACAAGGCGCGCTTTGTTGACTTGATACGGAATTTCAGTTACGACGATACGGCTTTTGTTGCCGTCCTCCTCGATGTCCGCTTTGGCTCTAACAACGATACCGCCACGCCCCGTTTTGTACGCTTGGCGAATAGCGTTGCGCCCCATAATTATGCCGCCTGTTGGAAAATCTGGCGCAGGCATAATTTGGATGAGTTCGTCAATCGAGATTTCGGGATTATCAATCATTGCGACAACGCAGTCGATTGCTTCACCAAGGTTGTGTGGCGGAATGTTGGTTGCCATACCGACTGCGATACCATCCGAACCATTGACAAGCAAGTTTGGAAATCTGCTCGGCAAAACAGTTGGCTGCATAATTGTACCATCAAAGTTTGGATAGAAATCAACGCAGTTTTTCTCCAAATCGCGAAGCATTTCAGCGGCGATTTTAGACAAGCGCGCTTCCGTGTACCTCATTGCAGCCGCGCCGTCGCCGTCGACAGAACCAAAGTTTCCGTGCCCGTCGACAAGTGGGCAGCGAATTGAGAAGTCTTGCGCTAGACGCACCAACGCGTCGTATACGGCTGAATCGCCGTGAGGGTGATATTTACCGAGAACATCACCGACGATTCTCGCACACTTTCTATACGGCTTATCGTTAAACAAGTTGAGTTCACCCATACTGAAAAGTATACGCCTATGAACAGGCTTCAACCCGTCGCGAACATCAGGAATTGCGCGCGACACATTGACTGCCATTGCGTAATCCATAAACGCTTTTTTCATTTCCGATTCGACGTCTACCTCAACCACTCTTTGATTGAGATTTTTATTGATTATTTCTTCATTATCCATAATTTTTCTCCACGCAATGTAAATTTCTCAAATTTTACATCACATATTATTTTATGCAGCATTTTGCTACCAAAAAGTTAGCATTTGCCTTGCTTAGAGCATTTTTTTAAATATATACCACTGACATTAAATATCAAGGTCTTTGACAAATTTAGCATTTTCTTGAATAAACTCGCGTCTAAGTTCAGGATTTTCGCCCATTAATAGGTCAAATATTCTTTCAGCCGCCTCCGCATCATCCATAGTAACCTTTTTCAAAATGCGGTTTTCTGGGTCCATTGTCGTTGACCAAAGTTGTTCGGCATTCATTTCACCAAGCCCTTTATAGCGCTGAATTTCTATTCCTTTTTGGTCGATTGTTTCAAGGTATGCATTCAATTCTTCGTCCGAATAGAAATATTTTTCGTCTTTACCTTTGGCAACCTTATAAAGTGGCGGTTGCGCGATGTAGACGTGTCCTTGTGAAATAAGTGGGCGCATAAATCTAAAGAAGAATGTCAGCATCAAAATTCTAATGTGGCTGCCGTCGACATCCGCATCAGTCATACAAATGATTTTGTGATAACGCAATTTGCTTTCGTCGTATTGTTCGTGAATGCCGCAGCCAAAGGCGGTGATCATACTTTTAATTTCGTTGTTTTCAAAAATTCTATTTGTTCGCGCTTTTTCTACGTTCAAAATTTTACCACGCAGCGGCAAAATCGCTTGAAAAC
>CALDMJ010000108.1 GCA_937914725.1 uncultured Clostridia bacterium
ATCATTTACGAAAAGATTATTGAAGATTTGCTTGATTAGGAGGAAATATATGAATAAAAACGAAAGAATCTCTACTACTAAACCACAATCCTACTACAAACCACAAGGAATTTGCTTCACGCAATTTGTTATAAACTTTGACACAGACGACAAAGGCGAATTAATTTGCCGAGATTTTAGAACACTCGGAGACGGTTGCAAGGGCGTCATTAATATTTTGAATCATACCATTAATGGTAAGTACGCCAAAGAGGTTTGTAAGGAACTATACGAAATGGGAATTTGCAAAAACAACACTTCTTGTGCTATTGAACTAGCAAAGGCAATTGATGAAGCAGTCTTAGTCAATAGCGGTATTGATATTTCGCAAATGCCAAGTAAGAGAAAACCTCCAATTACCAGTATTTTGCCAAGCGCAAAGAAATGATGTACAAAGTGCCATTCTTTGCACCAAAATAAATAATAACGAAGAATAGAAAAAGCAAGTTACTTTTGAACTTATAACTTGCTTTTTTTAATTATGCTGCTAATTTTGCTACCACTTTATTTGCGATTGTGTTGTCAACAACTTTGCTGAATGCAACATTTGTTTTCAATTCCCCTGCTGTTCTAATAACATTGCATAGGTTGTTGTACGCAGTTTCTTTCATCGCTGGGCTTTCTACCCACGCGTCGATTAGTTTGTAACTTTCGACTGCGTTTTTAATTGAAACACGTGTGCTTCCAGTAAATGACGGCATCAATGAATCAACCACTGTGTCAATGTCTTGAGTCATTAAGAAATTATAGCCTTTCATAACTGCAGTTAAGAATTTTTCTGCTTTTTCAGGATTATTATTTAAGAATTTTGATGTCGCCATAAATGCTGTGTATGGCACTTCACCACTTTCTTGCCCGATTGAGGCAACTTTGTAACCCTTTCCTGTTGAAATATAGTCACTTGCAGTTGGTTCAAACATCGTGCAATAGTCACCTTGCCCGTTTTCAAAGGCGCTGACCATCATATCAAACGCAATATCCAAATTTAACGTCATTTTGTCGCGAATGTTTTGTTGCTTTAAGACATATTCAAGTGTCATTGCAGGCATTCCACCACGACGACCACCAAGGATTTCTTTACCTTCAAGGTTTGCCCAAGAAAAGTTTGTTTCCTGTGTGCGTCCGACAAGAATTGTGCCGTCGCGCTTTGTTAATTGTCCAAAAATTATAGGTTGGTCTTTTGAATTTTGCGCCGCAACATATATTGCAGTTTCAGGACCCAAAAGCGCTATATCCGCTTGCCCAGAAATTAACGCAGTCATTGATTTATCAGAACCGCCACCATTTGTGAGTTCGATTTTCAATCCTTCGTCTTCAAAGTAGCCATTGTTAATTGCTATATACAGTGGTGCGTAGAATATACTATGCGTTACTTCATTTAAGCGAATTGTTTTATCGCTTTTCCCACCACACCCACTAAAAGCAACAACAACCGCCAGTGCAATTGCCATTAATATATTAATAGATTTCATATTTCCTCCAAAAATTAATACTCAAAAGTATCACACTAAATTATATTCTAAATTGAAAAAATGTGTGAAAACGAATTTCCTTTGAAATTGTTTGTATTTTAGATTAAATTGTGATATACTAAGAAAGTTACGAACGAGGAAATAATGAAAATAAATATAGTACCAAACATTTTAAGCCTCTTTAGGCTTTTGCTTGTTCCTGTTTTTATATGTTGTTTCTTTTGGGTTAATAAGTATGTTGCGCTTGCAATATTTATCCTTGCGTGTTTGACTGATATGCTCGACGGCTGCATTGCAAGACGCTACAACGCAATTACTGAACTTGGCAAAATTCTCGACCCATTTGCTGACAAATTAATGAAAGCAGGCGCGTTAATTAGTTTGACGATTGCAAAACTTATCCCAATTTGGGTCACTGTTACAATGGTCGTTTGTGACCTTGCTATGATTATCAGTGGCTTTTGCATTTATAAAAAACAAATTACAATTCCAAGTAATTTTTTAGGCAAACTAGGAACTTGTCTTATCAGTCTAGGCGTTGTTTTGAGTTTCTTTACTGATTGGCTTGGAAATGCCAATGTAATGATTATTTATATTGGTATTGCTACCGCTATTGTCTCAGGGCTATACTATGTCTATATTTTCTTCACGGAAAAAATCGGCAAAAACAAAACTAATGGTAGTGATGATAAAACTGATTTAAATTAAGAACATTAACTGCGACTAAAATCTTCATTTTTGAAAAAACGTTAATTCCCAAAGGAAATTCCCCCTCAAATTCCACTATTAAATTTATTTGGGCAATTAACACTTTTTGACAAAATTGAAAAATTAAAGTCAAATATATTGACATTAATGCTGCGTTATGTTATAATATTTGCGAGGTAAAAGTATGTTTGGCAGTTTGATTTTAGGAGTTACGCTTGCGCAAAGGTTATCCCTTTGGTATGTGATTTTGGGAATGGTTTTAATTGTTATTGGTATTTCACTTTACATTTTGTCGAGAAGGTTTGCCGCAGCAATTCGCAAGAATGATAACATCGAACAAAATGACAAGACTCTTGTCGCAATACGCATCATTGCTATGGTGATTTTTGTTGTAGGTGTCATTGTGTTTATTTTACCATAGGTGATTAGGTATGTGAGCTTCGCTTGCATATGCTCCCATCGTCTAGTGGTCTAGGACGCCAGCCTCTCACGTTGGCAACACGGGTTCGACCCCCGTTGGGAGTACCAAATAAAACGCGCTTAACTTTTTGCGCGTTTTTTTTAGTGTTTCTTATTAAACTTTTTTCAATGTGATTAGCGAAATAAACTATTTTTCCTTATCATTGATAAAAAGCATTTCCCGTGCAAATTATCAATGCTATTGCAATCAAATACATAAACGACACACACAAAATAGTTGCTACAAGAAAACCCATATTTTTACCGACAGTGTACACAAAGTCAGTCATTCGCGAATCGGAAATCGGCTCAATAATTGCGGATGATAATTTCATCCCTAAACTAAATATTGCTATTTTAACTACAGGGATTATTATTGTTGCGAAAAGCAAAAATAGACCTGCCACTCCCACTGCATTTTTTATGAGAATAGAACTGGACATTATCAAATTGAAGCCGTCAGATAAATATCCGCCTACTATCGGCACATAGTTTTTGATTGCATATTTTGCAGTTTTGACGGACACCCCATCGAAACTACCTGCACTTATTCCCTGAATCGTTAAAAATGTAAAAAACAATGTCATAACAGTGCCAATTGTCCACTTGAAAGCACTTTTAAAAAACGAAATAAATTTATTTAACTTGACTGCGGAGCTTAAATTTCCAACGATAGTAAAAACAAATGTGCAAATAAATAGTGGAAAAACGGCATAATTGAATATTTGCATAACGCCCGATACTAACACAGCAACTAGTGGCTGAAAGACACTGACCGAGACTGCACCCCCAAGCCCTGCAAGCAATGTGAGCATTATTGGGAATACTAATTGCATTTGGGACTGTAGTGACAGTAATAGTTCGCGCGTCATACTTGCAAAACTCAAAACCGATGTAGACAAAATTACAATGATTAAACCAAAACAAACGAAGTGAACAATATCTGCTATTGATTTATCATTTGATTTGACGCGTAAATTTGATATAAAACTACTAAGAATTGCAATTGCGCAAATTGTAGCAAGTAGTGGAATGAAACTCAATAATTCATCAAATATTATGTTGAATACTTGTCCTATAAAAGATGTCTCATTTGAAGAAAAATCATTTGCTAAAAGTTTTTTGATTTTGTCAGCAAATTTGCTAGAGCCAAATATCTTTTGCTGCTCCTCACTCATTTCGTCGAGAATATTTTGAAATCCACTGAAATCTATTCCCTGCAATTGTTCATCCACTGTTTCAGTTAATTGTTGCTCTGCCGATTTTTCTGTAGTGTTTAAATCTGCAGCAAAAACATTAAAAACGCATCCAAAATTAACTAGCAACAAAGTTAATATTGCTATCAATGCAAACAAAATACGCACTTGCTTGCTATTTGACAAGTAAGTTTTTTTGTGATGCACTTTTGCTTTCAAATATGCTAATTCGTATATGTTTTTGCTCATAACAAACCTGTTATAATATTAATTATTGAAATGAAGATAGGAATGGCAAGAATTAAAATAACAATTTTTCCGCCAAGCATAATTTTGTCGGCAATCGATGAATTTCCACTATCGGCACATAAACTTGCACTAAATTCAGTAAGATACCCAACACCAATTATTTTCAATAAAACGCTAAATAGGTCATTACTTACACCTGTTTTTGTGATTATCGTATTAAAGACTGAAAACACATCACTAAGCATATTGATGATTTCAAAAAAAATTAAAAGCGAACCTGCAAGTCCCACAAAAACTGCGATTTCTGGTTTTGATTGCTTAACAACAATTACTGATATCGTAGTAACTAGTCCAATGGCAATTATTTTAAAAATTTCCATACTTGCGCCTATAATGAGAATAATATTTTTACACTTTCAAAAAGTTGACTAATCATATCTATTAACATAAATAATACGATTATGACACCTGCAAGAGTTGCCAACGTCGCAATTTCGTCTTTCCCCGCATATTTCAAAACTTGATTTACAATCGCAGTAAGTATCCCCACTGCCGCAATTTTGAAAATTATTTCAATTCCCATTTTTCACCTCTAAAGCAAGCATATTGCAAGCGCAAGTCCAAACAAAAACCCAAGTTTTGTTGTAATTTTGCCAACTTTTTCATAGTCCTCTCTACATTTTTTAAGTACAAATTGCACTTGAGTACTGAAATTAGTAAGTCCCGCAATTTGGTTTTCGGAATCACTTTTCCCTAAGTGATTAAAAATATTTGTTAGTAACTGTTTTTCATCTTTTTTTACTACGATTGAATCAAAATCATTTTTGCCGTCCATAAAATCTATGATTATATTTTTCAAATATTTTGAATCGTTTGTTGCGGAAAGATAGTTTACCAAAATCTTATTGACACAATCTTTATAAAAATTAATATTGTTAATCAAATAATGTAAAAAATTGTCTAAATTATTATAAAAACTAATTCTGTTTTTATAATAATTTTGTATTCCCCACCCTATATAACTGGAGCACGCTATAATAAGGATAGATAAAACCAGATTAATCATCTACATACACAAGCATTTAAAATTTTTGTCATAAACGCCCTCAAGAGTTCCTGCTCCATTCCGTGAAGATAAAACGATGTAACGATTGAAAGCTTTATTTGATAGCAATGGTTGAAAGTCCTTTTTTGTTTGTAAATTTTCAAGATTATCACAATGAGTTGTTGCAATTACTTTTACTCCGCAACCTTGCGCATATAAAACAGCGTTTATATCATCAACATTCGCAATTTCGTCCGTCATAACAACATCAGGTCGCATACTGCGAATGCCATTTTCGAGTCCAAATTGCTTCGTACAATTAGTCATAACATCGCAAAATATTCCAAGTTTGTACTGTGAAACACCGTTGACAACATTTGCAATTTCATTTCTTTCATCAATAATTAAAACATTTTTTATATATCTTTGCGAAATTTGAAATGCCAAATCGCGAAGCAATGTTGTTTTCCCCGCCCCAGGTGGTGACAGAATTAACGTATTTACAATTTGAGGCTCGGTTATAAATTCAAGAATTTTTAAACTGCAATCCCTTATTTCGTGAGGAAGTCTAATGTTTATAGATGACAGATTTTTAATTGTTTTGATTGTATTTTTTTCATTAACGCATGTCCCAGCAAGTCCAATTCTGATGCCTCCTTCAACAGTTATGAAACCTTGTTTTATTTCTTCATTGTAGGCATAAATGGAATTTTCGCACGCATGTGTAACTACAAAGTCGATCATTGCTTTATCGCAAATTATACTTTTAGAAATTACGTCTGTAACTCCATTTAAACCCAAATAATATATCCCACCGTAATCAACAACTATTGGATATCCAATTCTCATCCTAATTTCTCCTAGCTTCGCTAAATTTAGTTGCGCTATAGCCTTTCCTACAATAACAGGTAAATACCTTTCAATCATTTATCCCCTCTTATAATATTTTATTATGGACAAACTATTTTTATGATTACAATGCAAAATTAGTTGACAATAAAAAAGTGACTAACACAATTTGCGTGTTGGCCACTTTATTTTATACGTTTACGTAAATATTCTTTAATTTAACTGCATCTTGAGCCATAATCTCTTTTGATTCACAAATGACCGTTGCTTCATCCATTTTATATTCTTGCAAAAGTTCAGCAAGCGGCTCAAACGGCGGTCCAAATTTTTCATCTGCTAAAGTCAAATGTTTTACTTCCCCCTTATCGGAAAATTCGATTTTAGAAAAATGTACGTGCAATTGCCTTGCCTTATCCTCTCCCAATTTCTCAATCAAGTAATCTAAAATTTTTCGATATTCTTCTTTATTGTTAAGTCGTCCTTGCAAAACACAATTAATGTGCCCAAAATCTAAGGTTGGCACCAATGCTTTGTGCATACAACAAAAATCAATGACTTCTTGGTATGTACCTATTTGTTTGAACTTTCCCATTGCTTCTGGGCAAACGAGAATTGCATTTTTTGAAAAGCGCTCGTCAAAAATTTCCATAAACCTGTGAAGATTATAGTCGATGTTCTTTAGTGCCTCATCTCTTGTCATATTCATACAACTGCCGATATGGACAACACATTTTCTTCCACCAAAAATAATCAATTTTTGCAATGAATTGAGTATATATCCAAACGATTTATCAATTGCTTCAATATTGGGATTTGCTAGATTGATAAAATAAGGTGCGTGAACACTGATTTCTACTCCACACTCTTTTGCGATTTTTCCATATTCTATTGCTGTTTGATCACTAAGGGTTATGCCACGACCAAATGAATACTCATACAAATCAAGACCTAAATTTTTTACCCACTTAAACGCTTCCGCCGTTGTTTTGTGTCCTTCTTCATAAAATAATTTGTCATTACCTGATGGCCCAAATTTTACCATAAAAAACCTCAAACTAACCGAATAACTAATTTATACTTCCCGTCAAATTGTGTTGCTATCCCAACGTCGATTGTATCAAGCTTTACTAAAAACAACTCGTTTTCGCCCACTGAAGGTAAATTTATATATCCCGTGTTAAAAGCTAACTTAAATGTGTTTTCATCAATATTAATAGCATTGCCGCCAAACAATTCGCTAGGTGATATAACTGAACTGTCATTAATATTATCAAAAGTGCACGAATTTTCAATTAAAAACTCGCCACACATTTTACGTTGCAAGTGCGTCATAGTAGCATAAGTTTGCAAGGCATACGCTATATCTCTAGCAATGCTCCGAATATACGTTCCAGCGGAACATTCGATTAAAAACTTATAAGTTTTGTTGTCTATTTGTTCCAACATCTCCAATTTATAAATGGTTATATCCTTAGGTTTTAACTCAAACTCAACATTTTCGCGAGCCAAGTCATATGCACGCTTACCATTGACTTTTTTTGCTGAATACTTTGGCGGTATTTGCGCGATTTCGCCACGCAATTTTGGCAATACTAGCGCAATATCTTCTTTTGTCGGAAATCTCCCACCGTCAACTACTATTCGCCCCTCTCTATCAAGTGTATCAGTCTCATAGCCGAAAGTAAATTCAGCAATATAAGTTTTTCTTTTTTTTAAATAGTAATCAAACAATTTTGTACACTTGCCCAACGCAACAGGCAAAACACCCTCAGCCATTGGATCAAGCGTCCCTAGATGCCCAACTTTCTTTTCACCCAAAATCTTTCCTACTTTTCTACAAGCAGTATTGCTACTAATTCCGCTTGGTTTGTTTAATATCACAATTCCGTTCATATTTATCCTTTCAAATGTTCACGCATTATTTTTAATAATTCTTCTGAAATCTTTTCACGTGTCCCAAATAGTTGACATCCAGCCGCTTTTTTATGCCCTCCACCACCAAATTTCTGTGCCAATAGATTTGCATCAATATCATATTTACTTCTAATGCTTACTTTAAATACATTTTTATTTACTTCAGTAGCCAAAACGGCAACTTCGACTGGCTCAATAGATAAAATTTGATTAACAATCGCCCCCGTATCATTTATACTTGCATCAATTTTTTGAAGCTCCGACACTGAAATAGTTGACATTGCAAAGCGGTTATCTTCAAAAAAAACAAGATTATTCAAAGCTGCTTTTAAAACCATTGCCCCTTTCATAGTAATAGTGCTCATATATTGACGATTTATACTTTCAAAATCAACACCTAAATCGAATAATTTTGCAACCACAACGTGTGAGTGCGCCGTCGTGTTGTTATACATAAATCCCCCCGAATCACGGATAATTCCAAGATACAATAATTCTGCCATTCTTTTATCAATTTTAAACCCAATTTCAGTAAAAATGTCAAACAAAAATTCACAAGCACTGCAACTTTTTGCATTCAAAAAGTTGCACACAGCAAAATTATCAAAAGCAATATGATGGTCGATTGCTATGCTGTTTTTTGATTCCTTAATAAAGGGTTCATAAGCGCCAATTCTCTCAGAATTTGAACAGTCAGTGATGATAACTAAATCGGCGCTTTTAGGAGCATCATAAGTGATGAGATCTTCAATGCCCAATTTTTCGAACTCATCACTAAGTTTTTCTTGAATATAAACTTTTGCAGTCTTCCCCATATTTTGGAGACATTGTGCTAATGCACACGACGAACCAATTGCATCCCCATCCGGAATGATATGCGTAAATATTGCAATGTCTTTTGCATTTGTGACTTTTTCTTTTATGATCTTAAAATTCATTTTTACTCCTTGCGTCATTCAATTGCTGACATATCCTAGTATTATGGTCTCCGTTAGATCAATACAAAAAATATGAATTCAAATTTGTTTTACAATTTGAACGCTTTTTAATATGTCCGTATTTTTACAAACATAACATACACTAATCTATAAAAAATGTGGCGAGTACTCAGTATAAAAATTTACTACGCCACAATATAATTTTATTCTATAGTTTTAAATATTTCATTCATTTTATCGACATAATCAAGCGTTTCATCCAACTTGAAATGTAATTCCGGCATTATCCTAATATCGACTTTTTCTGCAAGTTTTTTGCGAATAAAACCAGCACATTTACAAATCGTTTTGAAACATATTCTTTTATCTTTAGAATTATAAATGCTCAAATAAATCGTACAATGCGATAAATCATTTGTGATTTTTGCATCCGTAACAGTTATCATACCATCAATTCTAGGATCTTTGATTTCATTCCTAAAAATTTCCGACACAGCCTTCACGATTTCTTCATTCATTTTATCAAATCTATTATTCATAATTATCTAATAACTTGCTCCATTATATATGCTTCAAAAATATCTAAATCTTTAATGTCGTTAAATCCATCAAGTTTTATACCACATTCATAACCAGCCATAACTTCCTTAACTTCTTGCTTTTCTTTTTGGAACGTTGTAATTGTTGTATCAATAATTTGTTCTCCATTCCTCATAACGCGAATGTGTGAATTGCGCGTGATTTTACCATCCAAAACATAACAACCTGCAACTGTTCCAATTCTACTGATTTTGAACAACACGCGCACTTCACAATGTCCAATAACCTTTTCAACAAACACTGGTTTCAACATAGACTTAATCTTTGCGTGAATATCATCCAATACTTGATAAATAATTTTGTAATTCTTAATTTCAACATTATTTTGTTCCGCCAAAGTTTGTGCATTGCTCTCGACCTTGACATTAAACGCAACAATAGTAGCGTTAGAAGCGATTGCAACTTCAACATCATTTTCAGTTACTGCCCCAACACCCCCGTGAACACAGTGGACTTTAACCTCCTCATTTTCAACGGCGGAAAGCATTTGTTGCAGAGCTTCAAATGAACCCTGCACGTCAGTTTTTATAATAACGTTATAAGGTGTTTTATTAATCATACTCTTTAAAAATTCTTCAGCGGAAATGCTAGTTTCTACTTTTTGTTTTGCGAGTTGCGCCTTATTTTTTCTGTCTATGATTACTTGTTTTGCAGTTTTTTCGTCTACTGCAATTAAGGTGTCTCCAGCATTTGGAACTCTATCAAGACCAAGCACTGATACAGGTGTCGAAGGGCCTGCTTCCTTAATGTTTTGACCTTTATCATTGGTCATTGCTCGAACTCTACCCACGGCAAGCCCCGAAACGACGGTGTCCCCTACATGCAAAGTACCATTTTTAATGAGTACATTAGCCACAGGCCCCTTGCCTTTATCAAGTTTCGCTTCAATAATACTGCCGATAGCGTGACGATTAGGATTCGCTCTCAAATCGCTGACTTCACTAACAACTAGCACAACTTCAAGCAATTTATCAAGGTTCATATTATTCTTAGCAGAAATTGGAACCATCATTGTATCGCCACCCCATTCTTCAGGCATAACATCACATTCAGCCAACTGCTGCTTAATTCTATCCACATTTGCTTCAGGTTTATCAATTTTATTAATTGCGACAACCATAGGAACTTTTGCATTCTTGATATGCTCTATCGCTTCTTTTGTTTGTGGCATAACGCCATCATCGGCAGCAACAACCAAAATTGCAACATCGGTCACGCTAGCACCGCGCGCACGCATTGCCGTAAACGCTTCGTGCCCCGGTGTATCAATAAATGT
>CALDMJ010000109.1 GCA_937914725.1 uncultured Clostridia bacterium
TCATTTAAAACCTTTTGCGTGCCGATTAGTAGGTCTATTTCGCCTTTTGCAAGTTTTTCAATGATTGCATTTTGCTCGCTTGGCGTCTTGAACCTATTTAGAACGGCGATTTTGACGCCAAAACTGCTAAAGCGCGCGACGGCTGATTTGTAGTGCTGCTCGCTCAAAATGGTAGTTGGCGCAAGCAGAACAACTTGCTTGCCGTTGTCGATTGCAATCATTGCAGCGCGAAATGCGACTTCGGTTTTGCCGTAGCCGACGTCACCGCAAATGAGTCTATCCATAATTTTACCGCTGGACATATCGGCTTTGACATCCGCGATTGCTTTCAGTTGGTCGGGCGTTTCGTCATAGACAAAACTTTCTTCAAACTGCTTTTGCAAAAATGTGTCGATTTCGTATTTATGTCCTTGCAATTTTTCACGTTCGGCATAAATTTTGAGCATATCGGTTGCCATAACTTCAAGTTGCTGGCGGACGCGATTTTTCGCACGCTCAAACTCAGCCCCGCCGATTTTGTTGAGTTTTGGCGCGACTTCGGCACCGATATATTTGCTGATTTCGTTGGCATTTTCGACGGGTAGATAAAGTTTATCTGTCCCGTCATACTTTATGACGATATAATCGCGCGTATATCCTGAAATTTTCATTTTCTGGATGCCAAGGCACTGCCCTATACCGTGAAAAGTGTGGACGACGTAGTCACCCGCTTGCGGAAGCTCAAAAAATGGTTTTTCGACAGTTGTTTGAGATTTTTTAACCGCTTTCCCGCTGCCGTATGGTATCAAGGCTATTTTTTCTTTTATCAATATGCAGCCGAGCGGTAAAGTTTGCTCAATTATTTTGACACCTTTTTCATATGTTCGGTCTAGATGTTTTTCGACTGAAAAGGGAATCAATTGATTGTCCAAAAACTCCGTCAAAAAACTGCGATCAATTTCGCTAGATGTGAAGATACGGACGGCATAATCTTCTTCAAGCATTCGTTTTAAGTCATAGACCATAATTTCGGGACGATTTTTGTAATTTTGCGTTGCTTCACTTTCAAATTCTATGCTAGATTTGTGGACAAAACTATCAAATGCAATTGTCGTTTTCTGCGACAATATTTGCTTTATTTCGCTTTCACAAAAATAGTTTTTTTCGAAGCCTTGATACACTTGCCCTTGCGATAGATATTCTTCTATGCCGCGCGATAGCGTTTGCAAGTGATTTTCAAACGATTGGCCAATAAGCTGCGGCTCGTCAAGTACTACAGTCGCATTAGGGGCAATATTCAAAAAATTTTCATTATTCACTGCAAAACTCAAAAAGTTATAACTATTAGGAGCGGCGAACGACTGCAAATTTTCATCAATTTGTGATTTAATTGCTGAAAATATCGCAATTGCGTCAGCGTTTTCGTTGTTTTTGCAGGCGCTTAACGCTTGGATGAGTTCATTTTGGTCACTTTCAAAGAAAAGCGTGTTGGGGAAAACTGTAACTTCATTCAACGCTTCAATTGCGACGTTGTCGTCAAAGTTCATTGTTTTTATGCTTTCAATTTCGTCGTCAAAAAAACTAATGCGGACGTTGACTGTTTCGCTTGAGATGTCGACTATATCCCCGCGCACGGCAAACTGCCCTGTTTTTTCAATTTTTGAAACGCGAGAAAAACCCAGTTTAGAGAGATGAAGCGTTTCGCGGTCAAGTGTTTGCCCTACCTTAAATGTAATTGCGTTCGATTTAAATTTTTCAACATTTGGAAAGCGCGATGTCAGCGCACGGATATCAACGACGACACAATCGCACTTGTTGTCGATGATTGAACTCAAAACCTTGATTTTGTAGGCGTTTGAGTTGCCGTAGGAATATACCATTGGTTCATCAACATACGGAAACGCAACGGGCTTTCGTGAGAGCGTGGACAAAAATGCACAAATTTGGTCAATCTGCTCACTATTGGGAACAATGTATACAAAAAATTCTTTGAGGCACGCAGAACAAAAGAGGCGCTGACCGAGTTGACAGCCAGCAACCACTTCGTGTGCGCCGTTTTTGACGTTTAACACCTTTTTCAGGTTTTCAGTGATTTCCATATTAGTCAATAAACTTCCCTTTTGAAATATAGTTTTGAATTTTGTCAACCGCTTGTTTGATTCCCTGCTCCAAAATCTTCATCTTTTCGCCTGAAATTGGCGCAAGAACATAGTCCGCAAGGTCGCCGAACTCGGGCTTGCCGACGCCGATGCGTATGCGCGGAAAATTCTCGGTGCCGAGTTCTTGGACGCAATTTTTCAGTCCGTTGTGTGTACCGCCACTGCCGTGCGCTTTGTAGCGGATTGTACCTGCAGGCAAGTCGATGTCGTCGGAAATGACGACGATATTTTCAAGCGGAATTTTGAATTTTGTGATAAACTCGCGCAAGGATGTTCCGCTCAAGTTCATATATGTTTGCGGCTTTGCTAGCATAATCTTTTCGTCACCAACAAAACCCTCCGCGACGAGTGCTTTACACTTATTTTTGGTAAATTCAAGATTTAGGCGGTTTGCTAGTTCGTCGACTGCCAAAAAGCCCATATTGTGGGGCGTGTGCTCATATTCTTTTCCGTAATTTCCTAATCCTACTACTAATAACATATTTTTTCTCCTTATTATTCCTTTCTAGCAAGGCTTGCATTAACTAGAAGTTTGTTGCGAGATAGCTCGCGACTGTAAAAACGGTTACCATTTTATCACAACATAGACACGCTGAACATCCCACGACACCCGTGCCGTTTGGCACTGGTCGAAACAACAAAATGGCTATTATTCATTTGGGTTTGTGTTTTTCATTTCCGCTTTTGATTTGCGTATGTCGGCAAAAAAGCTTGTCAACAAGCTAGCGCATTCGTCCGCCAAAACATTGCTGACAACTTCTTGCGGGCGGTGATTGAAGCGCGCATCCATTGGCAGATTGTAGAATGTCCCGCAGCAGCCCGCCTTAGGGTCGGTTGCGCCGAAAACGACGCGATTTAACCGCGAATTTATTATTGCGCCACTGCACATTGGGCAAGGCTCGAGCGTAACATACAAAGTGCAATCAACTAAGTGCCACGTGTCAAGTTTTTTGCTCGCTTTTTTGATTGCAAGAACTTCAGCGTGAGCGGTGGCGTCCTTTGTTGTTTGCCTCAAATTATGCGCTCGCGCGATAATTTTGCCGTCGCGAACGATGACAGCGCCGATTGGCACTTCGCCAAGTTTCCCCGCTTTTTGCGCTTGCTCAATTGCTTTGCGCATAAACTTTTCGTCTTGATTTTCAGTTTTCATATTCTACCTTTGCCTTCGAATACATTTTCAATATTATTACACAATTTTTGGTGATTGTCAAGCACATATTAGTTTGTTTTGGACAAGCAAATTTTTGCACGATGCGACATATTTATACTTTATGGTGGTGTTAAATATGATTTTCGAAAGTTTTGCAAATTTTATGAACAAAATTATGCTCTTTTCGTCCTACATAAACAACTCTTATGGCTACCCTAAGCCACTTTCGGCAGAGGATGAAAAAAAATATCTTGAGCGCTATTGGGCGGGCGATGAGATTGCAAAGGAAAAGCTGATAAATCACAATCTAAGGCTTGTAGCACACATTGTCAAAAAATACAGCAACTCCACTTTTGAGGCGGAAGATATGATTTCCGTTGGAACTATTGGACTAATTAAAGCGGTCAACACCTTTTCCGCGGACAAAAACACACAACTTTCAACGTATGCTGCACGCTGCATTGAAAATGAAATTTTGATGTTGCTGCGAAAGCAAAAAAAACACAAAAATGTTGCTTCCCTCAATGAGGCGCTTGGCAAAGATAAGGACGGTAACGACATATGCTTGATGGACATCATTGATGATGACGATGACAATGTCGAATTGAGTGTTGAAAACAAGATTTTTATGGAAAAAGTTTTAAAAATTACCAAACAATATTTAAATGCGCGCGAATATACAATTATTGTAATGCGCTACGGACTCAATGATGAAAAGCCACTCACACAACTTGAGGTTGCAAAAAAACTTGGAATTTCGCGTTCCTACATTTCACGACTAGAAAAAAAGGCGCTAAAGACAATTTCGCTTCACGCCTTGCCGTGCAACAACTAGCATTGCTTGCAGGTTAGATAATAAATTCCGTGGTTTCGGAGTTCAAAAACTGCGCGAAAGTCACCAAATGTTTCGCCGTTTTCGGGGTCGTCAAACGCGATTTGACCGAGGCAAGTCTTCAGTTTCTTTTTGCTTGTTTTGACAAAGTTCAGGGCAAGCGCTTTAGCAATGCGTTTTTTTTGCTGCATTGCTTTTTTTAGTTCGATTTTTTTTGATTCGTCCTTTTCTTCTTTATACTTTGTACGTGCATCAAAAAATTCTTCAATCGCGTCGTAGGCATCCGTTTTTTCGTCCTCTATATCTTGCTCACTATGCGTGCCACCGAGCGCATTTTTTATATGCTCGAGGGTGCAGCCACTGCAAATTTCATAGACGCCATTTGAATTGATGGCTGCGCCGCCAAATGTTGCTATGTTTGTTGTTTGTGGCATTCCGCATTCGATTGCGCGATATATATGCAATAGGTCAACGGGCGTCAAAACTAGCATATTCTCTAAAGTTTTATATGGCGAAAGTGAAATTGCGCGGACGCGCATTTTCCCAAATTTGTCGGTATTTTTTGCATTTGTATCAACTTTTATATGTGAGTCATTACAATTTGATGACGACTTTAAATCTTGATTATTGTTTAGAATCGTGACTCCCTCAAGCCTTATGTTGACTTTTGTGCCAGATGCGCTTAGTATATCATTTAGCAAGTCGCCTTTTGATTGTTGTAGATTTTCCGCGTCCTCCATTTTTTCGTTTTTAGGGTTATTTTCGTTGTGCGCTTTAGCGATTTCGTTGCAAATTGCGAGTTCTTCAGCACTAAAACGCGACGCGAAATATTTCGAAAAAACTTTATTTGCATCAATTTTTTTGACAAAAAGTTTATAAAATTCTGCGTTTTTTAATTCAGTTTTTAAATCGTAAACTTTATCAATTCCCGTAATTTCGTCGCCCTTTTGGCACACAAAGACTACGGGAAGTTCAAAAATTGTGGCGATTTTTTTGGCACTGTTGTAGATATTGTCAAAATTATCACTTGCAAGCACGGCAGTATTTTCGCAAGAATGCAGCGTTGGGTCAAAGCACGGTATGCACAAAATCTTGTGTTGCTTTGAAAGTTTGTCACTTACGCTATCCCCGTTGTGGTCGATAACTCCGCAATCGGCAAGTCTTTTTAAAATGAGTGCTTTTGAATTTGATTCAAGTCTATTGAAAGTAAATGGTTTTTCTTTTTTTATAGTATTTGTTTTGGATGTTTTGTCACTTTCAGCACTTTGCTCACTTTCTTTAGTATTTTTGCTTTGTTCCATATTTTCTATATAGACACAATAAGATTTTGAGTGGTCACTCAATGGGTATGTATCAAAGCCGATAACTTTGCCATAGACTGGTGAAAAGACATCGACAGAATTAAAACCCGCGGACTTAGCAATGACTTGTCCGCATTTAACAATCTCGTTCATTTTCACAATTGGCAATGCGGCGTCGCCGTTTGCGACTTTTAGCGGAACAATTGTCATTTGTGGTTTCGGGAAAGATTTGATTTGATAATCAATGTTTTGTAATATTTTCATATTTGCTACCTTTAAAAAAATAGGGTCAGTTTATTTGTCGATGTTGTGGTAAAGGACTTCGCGGAGTTCCATTTCTTCAAGAAAGCCAAGCGCGTTTTCGGACTTAAATTTTGCGACAATTGCGTCCTCAAGTTCTTCCATTTTCAAGGGTTCGACATCCTCGTCAGGTTGATAAAAACAGTCGTCGAGGTACGCAAGATAGTCGTTGCGCTCAGAACGCGGACATACTGCAAAAAACGCGAGCATAAAATTACGTGCAAAAGCGCGCCTATCAAACTGCGTGATGCTGAAAAAATCTGTTTTGTCCTTTTCAATTGATGAATACATTAGCATTACATTGTCGAGTTTGAAAAGTGCTTTGAAGTTGTCGGGCAAATTTTCGTTTTCTTTCACGCAATAAAACTGCCCAGCATTATTTTCCCTTTCAGCCAAAAATTCTTTGAACCCTCTTTGCATTTGGACGCGTACGATTGTTGCCACGCAATCTATGATAAACAAATAGCCGCACGTCGCAAAATTTTTGCAGGCGCTCAAATTAAGTTTCGGGACTCCTTTTTCAAACTTGTATAGATAATTTTCGTCGTCTTTGACACACTCAAGTTTGCACGCGGTTTTTAAATTGTCGCAATGACAACTTCTCATAATGCTTTTGTAAACTTCGCTTATGAGTGAAAGTTGTTCGGCTTCGTCTTTTTCAAAAAATGTGTTGTCAAATAATTTTAAATTTTCAATCAAATTCATAGTTTTCCTTATTATGCACAAAAAGCAAAGCCCCTGCACAGCCTTGCTTTTGTAACATTTTTATCTATTTTTAACTCAATGCAAAGACGAATTTAGTCATTTTCACCCAAATTTAGCGTTTAATGCGCTTTAAGAATGGTGGAATGTCGTTGTCGTCGACTTCAATGCGGCTCATTCCGCCTTGTGGGCGTTGTGGCTGCATTTGCGCTTGTTGTTGCATTTGTGGTTGAGGTCTAGCAAATTGCGCGCCCAAACCTTGTTGCTTTTGTTCATTTTGCGCTTCAGAGATAACATTGTTATTGAACCCTGTTGCAATGATTGTGATTTCAACTTCGTCAGTCATACTTTCATCGATGCCTGAACCAAAGATGATGTTGCAGTTAGGGTCAACGACTTCACGTACAAGTTCGGCTGCTTCGTAAACTTCAGCAAGTGACAAATCTGCGCCACCCTTGACGTTTAGGATAATATCGGTTGCACCCTCGATTGTCGTTTCCAAAAGCGGACTTGAAACTGCTTGGCGGACGGCTTCGATTGTTTTGTTTTCGCCCTTGCCGTGCCCGATACCCATATGTGCGACGCCTTTGTTTTTCATTGTTGTGCGGATATCTGCAAAGTCAAGGTTAATAAGCCCCGGTTTTGCAATCAAGTCGCTGATGCCTTGGATACCTTGTCTCAAGACATCGTCGGCGTATGCAAACGCTTCCATCATAGGTGTTTTGTTTGGCAAAATCTTATAAAGTTTATCATTTGGAATGATAATTAATGTATCGACGTATTTTTTGAGTGCTTCAAGCCCCTTTTCAGCGTTCTCCATACGTTTTCTGCCTTCAAACATAAATGGTTTTGTTACGACTGCGACTGTAAGTAATCCCATTTCTTTTGCGATGCTTGCAATGATTGGTGCAGCGCCTGTACCTGTTCCGCCGCCCATACCTGCGGTGACGAAAACGAGGTCAGCGTCTTGCAACATCTCTTGCAAAACTGACTTGCTTTCTTCGGCTGCTTTTTGTCCCATTTCAGGAAAAGCGCCAGCGCCCCAGCCGTTTGTGATTTTTTCGCCGATTTGCAAACGCTTAGGTGCATTTGAAATCAAAAGTTGTTGCTTGTCGGTATTGACAGCAATAAAGTCTGCAATTCCAGTGTCTTGTGCGACCATACGGTTGACTGCGTTATTACCTGCACCACCTACACCAAAAACTTTAATTCTAACGACTGTCGAAACGCCGTCTGCGTCAGTATGTTCCATATCATACGAATTAGCAGTAACGTCCTCGCCAGCAAAATTAAAATTTTCTTGTGGTCTTTCGACTGTTTCAGTAGTT
>CALDMJ010000110.1 GCA_937914725.1 uncultured Clostridia bacterium
CGATAAAAAGTTATTCGCACGGGATGAAACAAAAAATATCCGTCATTGCCGCGCTTGTACACAATCCAAAATTGTGGATACTCGACGAGCCGCTCACGGGGCTTGACCCGCAAAGCGCGTACCAACTCAAAAGCGCGATGAGAAAACACGCCGACGACGGCAACACCGTGTTCTTTAGTTCGCACATTTTGGATGTCGTCGAAAACCTGTGCGACAGGGTTTGTATTATAAAGAAAGGGAAATTGCAAGGCATTTTTGACATCCACGAACTGAAAGCAAACAATCAGTCGCTTGAAAAATTGTTTATGGAAATCATAGGAGATTAAAGTGGAAAAATCACAAATTTCAAAACTTTTTAAACTGCAACTGGACAATAGATACACGCTTTTTAAGCAACGTGACTGGAAACTTGCGCTAAAACAAGTTTTCAAGTATCTTGTGCTTGTCGCAGCAATTACGCTCGCACTATATTTGCTACTAAATAAAGTCGTGTTTTTGCTGGCAATCAAAATCAACGCGCAAATGATTGCGACTGTTATTTTGTTTACGCAAGCAATAACATTTTTCTTCGCGCTCGGCAACATAATTCGGACAATGTATTTGTCAAAGGACAACGAACTATTAATGGTGTTGCCCGTCACATTCAATCAACTTTTTGTGTCAAAAACGATGGTTTTGTATGTAGCGGAATTGATTTTTTCAATCAAATTTGTGTTGCCCGTATTTTTGGCACTCGGCTTTTTGGGGCATTTACCGATACTATACTTTGCAATGCTTTTGCTTGTTATTCCAATACTTCCGCTGTTGCCAATCGCGGTTGCGTGCTTATTGAGCATACCAACGATTTTTGTAGTTAAGTTCCTAAAAAAGCACACTATCCTGTCAGTTTTGACAGTCTTAGCGCTTGTTGCTGCAATTTTTGTATTATATATGGTGCTTGTTGGCAAGGTTTCAGGCGCGTTTAATATCGCCGAAAAACAAATCGAAACGGGCTTTAAAATCAATCGTTTTGTAGAGCATTTTGGTGCAAGTCTGTTTGGCTACTACCAAATCGGGCAAAGTATGCTCAATATTAGTTTGGTTTATTATCCCATTTTGTATTGCGTCGCGGCGCTCGGCATTATGTGCTTGTGTTTGCTGATTATAAAGCCGTTTTATTATAAAATCGCGACAATCAGCACTGAGCAAACTTCGCGCGTTGTCACAAAGAAAAAGGAGTTCAAAAAAAGAACGCCATTTGCCGAACTTTTGCTCAACGAAGTTAGGTCAGTGTTTAGAAGCCCTAGTTATATTTTTCAGTTTTTCCTTTTTCCACTTTTTATGCCACTGATTGTGTTCACGTATGACAAACTCATTTTGTCAATCGCAGTCAATCAAGCAGGGCAAAATATGATTTTCGGTTCACATATTCTCATATTGACAATTGTTGCATTGATGAGTAATATCATTTCGTCAATCGCGATTTCGAAAGAGGGGAGCGTATTTTATATCGCAAAAACGTCGCCGATTCCGTTCCGCACGCAAGCGCTTGCGAAATTGACGTTCAACGCGATTTTCACGGTCGGCGCAATACTTGTCACGACAATTGTTTGTTTGATTGCCACAAGTCTGCCTGTTTGGGTTGTGCTTGTCAGCAGTTTGACAACAATCATATTGAGCCTTGGGCATATTTGCCACAGTTTTGATATGGACCTGCAAAAACCTGTGCTTGACTGGTACGACAACAGTGAAATTTCAACAATCGGCAAAAGCACGACAAAAAGTATGGTTTACGCGCTGGTGTTTGGCTTTGTGATGTGCTTGGTTGTTACGCTAATGGGAACTTTGGGCATATATGTTGCGCTCGGCATCAGCATCGTTTACCTTGTTTCAAGGATACATTTACTTGATGTGAGACTAGATTATTACTACGATAAAATGGAGATTTAAGAATGAAGAAAGTGATAGTTGCAATATTGCTTGTCTTGCCGTTTTTGCTCATCTACTTCATTTCGTTCACGGGACAAATATTGTCAAAGTACACGCATATTGCGGTGGAAAGAATAACTGTTCTCAACGAGGTCGGCGACGAGTATAAAGAGGACGACATTATAAAAATTGGACTAAACGACGAATTTGACTTGAAAGTCAAGGTTTATCCCGAACTTGCAAGCAACAAAGCCGTCAAAATTGTCAATAGCGACAACAGCATTTGTCAGTTTGACGAGGGGAATTTGAAAGTGAAAGGCATTCAATATGGTTTTTCGACTTTCGTTATCACATCAGTAGATAAGCCGTCTGTGCGTTTTCAAATAATTGTTCAAGTGGCGCACGACAAACTTGAAAACTTCAAGGTTTTTGCGTTTGGTAAAGAAATTACGTTTGACGCAAGCAATACTTCGACCGAAACTATATCGGTGACAATGGGCAAAACGATATCATTCGGTTCAGAGATTGTTCCAACAACAACGTTGCCGATATACCGCACATTAATTTGGACAAGCAATGACCGCACGATTTTGCAAGTTACGCAAAACGGCAAGGCTACAGCGATTGCGGAAGGTACTGTGACGTTGCAAATCAAGTCAAAGAAAATTAACGACGACGATTTGGAGATTGTCAAGTATGTTAAAATCAAAGTTCACCCGCTTTCAGATTTCTTTGGCGTTGGGTTTGACGTAAACTCCTCGACTGGCGACATAGTAATGGTTACCGACGAAATGCTTGATGCGGACGGATATTTTGACCTATTGAGCATAACAAAGATTGGGGCGGATGCGCTTGAGGCGGGCATCACGAAAGATAAACTGCAGTATCGCATTGAGAGTGGTAGCGCGGCGTTTGTCGACGCAAGCCAACTTGTTAGCGGAAAGATTGCTTTCTTGCAAAGCGGGAAATCTATTGTTATAAAACTCTTTGTTGTTGGCGAAACCGAACCGCGCGACACCATCACCCTCAAACGCGGGGATAGCCCCGCTGCTGTGGGTACTATTCCTACGGTATAGTTACTTGCGCGGGCGGCATATCTTTGTGCTTTGCATATGTTTTGGCACTCGGTTGTGGATAG
>CALDMJ010000111.1 GCA_937914725.1 uncultured Clostridia bacterium
TGCGTGTTTGCTTCCAAAACGCCGACAAAACCGCCAATATTTGACTCATTTGTTTGGAGTGTTAGATTGATGTTTCCGCTACCAAACAATTTGCAATATTCAAATAAAGTTGTAAAAGTGCGGATTTCTTCTTGATTATTTTGGTTGATGAATTTATATTCATATTGGCTGGCACTTGCACTGAATGCTCCAAAGTTGACGCTGCCGTTTGAGGCAACAATATTTACATTGCAGTTACCATAAATTGCGATACTGACATTTGTCATCGTTCCGCTGAACTTACCCGCAAGCAACCCAATGTTATAGGCTGTGTTGTTATTTTCACCTTGCGCGGTCGCTATGTCTGCTGAATAAAACTCAAGTGTGAGGTTTGAAAAACTTGGGTGAACTGCACCTGTTTCCTCGTTCAAACTGCCGTTGACGACACCAAACAGCCCATAGTTATACTCGCTTTCGCTTGTTGCGATATTGTTATTTCTCAATTTTACGCCAAAAATTTTGCTATCGACATAAACACCATTTGGGTTTTCGCCACTTGGCGCGACGAGATAAAATCTCCCGCTAATTGAACCAGTGAACGGGTGTTCACTATCACCAAAACAATTGAGCGAAACGGATGAGAGGTCAATTGACCTTGTCAAAACATAGTGGTCAGCAAGCCCTGTTGCAATGCCCACAAAGTCTGCTGCACTACTGATTTGATATGGATTATCAATAGTTCCGTCTGAAACTGTAACAATAATTTCTTTAACTTTTTTTGCGCTGCCCTCGTTTTGCAGTCTTTGCAAGTTAAGCAAAACTTCGTTCATAGAAAGCAGGCAGTCGGAATTGACATCAAACCCATAAAGTTCGTCGCGCGGAACAACAAGTATGCGCGCGGTCCCCACTGAGAGAGGATAGACGACGCCGTCTTGCGTGACGCGCACAATGGCGCTTTCGGACGTGGATGCGTTTACATTGCTTGTGAGGTCGTCATATGCAAAGTAGTAAAGATTTGTATTCGTTGCATTCTTTGGCAATGCAGACGCAATAATTTGTTTGTTGTTGTCGGTGTCCGTACCAAGTCCTAGTCCTGCCCTGAAGTTCATTGCATAATAGGTTGAACCCGATTGAGTGTAAGAGTCGATGTTTAAAATTGAAATATCCTCAACCATTTGCGGTGCTTTTGCGACGGTGACGGTACAAATGCTTGTGTATCTACGATCAAATTCCGTGACTACTGCCACAATTTTGACTTGTGCGCTATAAAGGGCGCTTGTAATTTTCCCGTAGAAAGTACCGCTGCCGTTGCCGTTATAAATTAATATTCCGTTTGAGCCGACGATTGTATAGGATTCGGCGGATGCCTCAAAATCAAAAGGTTCGTCATAAATGTAAAGTCGTACGCTACTCTTTTTCGTATAACATTCGTTCATTTGCACATTGAATGAGACTGCGCTATACTGAAGGGCGTCAAAATAACCGATTGTATTAAGATCATAGACGCTAGCGCTTGATTTTCCTATGTCAAATTTTGTAATTGGCTTGAACACAAACATTTCAATTTCTTGTTTGCCTTCCATTTTTTGGATGTTGCCTGAAACCTCGTCAAGCACTGCATAGTTGTAAGAAACTGTGATTGTAGCATTGCCTGTGTATAATGTGCGGACAAGTCCTACGTTTGTTACAAGTGCGACAGTTGAATTGCTGGAGACAAAACTCAAATCCCAAATTGTGCCATTAGTGACAGTTTTTTCAATGTCAAGCGTAAATTCTCCGTTGACATTTGCATTGATTTTTGTCAAGAGATTATTTTCATCTCTTTCGACGCTGGCAATTGTATTTTTGTAGAGAATCGAGTTGACGTTGACGCTTACGTCGCTCGTTGGAACAACAACTTCAATTGTCGTTGTAGCGGTCATTCCGTTAGGCGAGAGTAGGGAAAGCGTTGTTGTGCCGACAGATAGCGGCTTGATGAACAATCGACCGCCGTCGTTTTTGGCGGAAATTATATTTGACTTTTGAATCATTATTCTGTTTGAAGTCAAATCAAAACCCGAAAGCGCGGTATTGATTGTTTCGGTTGTGACAAGTGTTTCATTGACGTAGTACTTAATCTCTCTGTAGTCGTTGTTTGTCAAGTCGACATATGTACTTTGCCCTTCCCTTTCGAAGGCGATTTTTGTTATACCTTTTTTGACTGAGATGTCAAGCGTATTTGTAACAATAGCTTCTTCACTAAATTCCTTATTCGCTTCGACAACTAATTGGCAGTTAAACTCTTCAAAGGCATCACCTTGCTTTAATTTTATATAAAAGACGCCTGAATTTGTCATTGAGTAGGACAATATGTTGTCGATTGGCTGTCCATTTGAGGTATAGAACTCAAATCTATCGAGTGATGCGGCGTTTTCACCTGTTGCGCTAAATGTTATGTTTTTGACATTTGCGTTGCTTGGCGCAACTTCTACCAAAACTTTTGTTCCATACATTGTTTCGGCGCCTGCACTATATCGGTCAAACACTGTGACCGCCGTCCTTGTGCTACTGCCGTTTACGTATAATGTTTCGACAAGGTCGACGATTTCTACATCGATTGTTTTTGCAATATAAGTTTGTGTACTAAAACCCACTATACCGACATTAAAGGTAACCTTCACTTTAGATTGCTCAATACCTGTGAGTTTGAACTCAAGATTTGGGTCGTCGACACCTTGTGCGCGCGCCGCATTGATTGCGCTAATATCACTGACTTGCACATATGCTATATATTCGTCCACACCGCCGTCGATAGAAATTTTGACATTCAAGTTGTTGTAATTGGAGTTTTTACCGATCATAAGCGCGTCCGTAATTTCCAAACCGCTTACGGCGTTAAGAATATGAATATCACTTTCTTGCAGTTTTGTGTAAATATAGACATCCGTTGTTGCAATGAGTTCTGGATTTGCAACATTAGTTGCAACGACTGTAACATACGGATTTGCTGGTTGCGATGCGACTGCAAGGATTCCGTTTGGCGTGATTGTAACGCCATCCACAGGATTTTCAAGCGCAAATGTGACGTCCTTTTGGTTGGTTGTCACAGGCTCATAGTTTAGCACGCTTGTGTTGAAAGAGTATGTTTCGCCCACTGCGACCGCAATTGACAAATTGGGGTCGAATGCCATTGCGGTGATTCTTTCAATGACAGTCAGTTTGACACGCTCAATTTTGTTGCCTTCTAGTGACATAACCGTGATGTATGTTGTGCCCGCTTTCATTGCCTTGATTGCGACGTGGTATTTGTCGTCCTTGACAGTTGTCAATGAGTCGTCGATTTTCGCAATCGATTTGTCGACAATATCAAACAATATGTGCTTAGATTGTTTTGCGTTTTTGTTTTCTATATGTGCGTCGAGGTATGCGATATTCGGCTGATTTTCGGCGTCCGCGTTATCGGCGGTATCACCCGTATTATCAGTTGTATCGTCCGCCGCCGTATCGTCTCCGCCACTAGGAACATCAAGCTCTTCTTCAAGCGTAATTTCTATGCTAGACTGCTCGACGATAAGCCTCATATGCTTGTACTGGTCTTTATTACCGCAGCCAGCAAAGAGCAATCCTGTCACGGTAACTATCATCATTAAAACCAAAAGAAATTTGTTATTCATAAAAACTCCAGTTATATCTTCATTTGTAGTGTGTGCAATTACAAGAAAATATATAATATTTTATTTAATTCCATTAACACTGAAATTTTACCAAAATTCGGCACCTAAAGTCAATCAAATTGCAGCCTAAATGATATTTTTATGCTATTTAATTGCAATATATTATAACACACGTTTTTGACAGTTTCAATGTTTCGTAACGCACAAGTTGCAGTTGTCAATAACTTGCTCTATATTTGCCTAAATGCTTAGAGCGAAACTTAAACTGCGTGACTGGATGAGGTTTTTCTTCGCGCCCAAAGGCATCAAAAGATGCCCAAAGGTGTATTATAATTTAGAGAGAGAAAAAAACAACGCGCATTGCTGCGCGTCAATTCTTTAGGCGGATGCCGTTTTGCTATTTCTCTCACATGTGACTTTGCTTCTCACTTTTGCCTTTTATCTCTCTCTAAATTATAACTTTCAATTTTCCTATGACTTTACCTCTTTCTTTCTCTTTGTTTCAAAATGACGTCAGTTTGGGGCAAATGGACGACATTTTGAGCCAAACGGACGACATTTTGGGGCAAACTGACGTCATTTTGGTGGCAGACGCCACTGTGGCGCAGGTACTGTCACTACAAGCAACTGACTTGTATAGACGGCATATTCTTACACTTTCTATTTATTTTTGCTCGCGCGTGGGATAGCCCGCCGCTGCAGGTACTTTCAGTACAAGCAATGCGCCTTTGTTTCTATCGTTCAATATTGCTAGTGCGGGCGCGCTGCCACTTTAGTTTTGTGGCGTTGCCGCCGCGCAGGTGTTTTTGCTCAAAGTGCGTTTTTAAGATTTTGTCCACTTCTATGTAGAGTTCAAAATTGATTTTGGGCAACCGATTTTTTAGGTCGCTATGCAATGTGCTTTTTGAAATGTTAAAGTGCTCCGCTGCTTGGCGCACAGTTCTTTGCGTGCTAATGATATACTCCGCTTCGTCGATTGTTCTTTTTTCAAGTTCTGACATAATTCCTCCGCATAAGTATGCTTATGTCAAAATTTGTCGAATTATAACAATTTGCGGAATTTTGTCATTTTTTTAGAAAGCAAACAAAGGATGTATAACAAAAGCCAGAGTATTTACAAAATATAATAACATAAAACACTCATAAAGCAAAATAAAGTTTGTTAATATAATTAATTTGCATTGATGTGATTATGTGACACCAACATTTGACATAAAACCACATCAAAAAGCACCCCGCTTTCCGCGAGGTACTAATTCATTTATATTTACAATTTGCGGCGTATGCTATCAAGCAAATTATAAACTATTTTGTGTGCGCTTCAAGATACTTGCAAACATCGTCAACAGTTTTCAATGTTTTGGCATCTTCGTCGCTAATTGAAATACCAAATTCGTCTTCCATTGTCATCAACAATTCGACAAAATCGAGCGAGTCAGCGTTCAAATCTTCAAGCAATCTGCTTTCAGGCTTTATTGAATCTTTGCTAATGTTGAGTTGTTTAGCAAGGATTTCCTGCATTTTTGCGAACATTTGATATCCTCCTTCAAAAGATTGTATGCTATTATACCACGATTTTTTGATATTTACAAATCATTTTGACAATTTTCGCGGACTTTTTCATCAATTTTTCGCTCAAACTACTACAGTGTTACTCCAGTGTCCGTTGCCTGTAAGTTTAAATGATATTGAAAGCGTGGCGTTTTCCCCTGTTGCAAATGAATAGACGGTGGACGACTCTTTTGTTGCGCCCTCTACTTCAAGCACACTGCCGAATGGCTTCGTTACGAGAATTTTATATGTTGTATTTAATTTTAGTATTATTCCGCTTGCGGTCACGTTTGTTTGCCCTATCACAAACCCGATTTCTTGCACGGGCGTTGTACTGCCGCTTTCAATGATTGTCAACAACATCATACTGTTGTCGCACTCCACTGAGCCTGTGACCGTGAGCGTTGGAATAGTTGTATCTTGTACAAGTTTTATCATTATAGAACCATAACCGTCATAACTATCATATGAACTAACATAAACATTGATATTGTTTGCAGAATATAAAGTGCCGTCATTTAGATTTTTCCATTTGCAACCACTAGGTGCATCAGGAAGTATCAATACCCCTCCACTATTCGTTCCACCAAAAAACGCATACCAGTAGCCCTCACTTTTATATTCCGCATTCACAACTTCCCCTGCAAAATTGACCGAAAAACTTGTAAAAATGTTTTCATCAACATTCACATATATTTTTACCCCGTCAATCACAGCTTTCACGTTTAAGTCTTTGTTGCACCTATTGAGCGATTGCGTCATTACAAACATTAACGCAAAAATTACCACGATTAAGTATATCATCACGCGACTTATAGTATAAAATTTATATCTAGTTTTATAGCATTTTTTGTTTGAATTTGCGCGGTGGCTTGTTTGCGAAAAATCGGTTGAAGATTTTTGCGGCAAGTGGTTGATTTTAGAATTGTTTTTGCATTTTTGCTTTTTATTGGCAAAATTGCAATTATGCGCATTTTGGCGATATTCCCGCAGTTTTTGACAGTATTCCTTATTATTTTGAGGGGTTATACTACCATTTTTTGCATCATTATACCCCCCCCCCCCCTAGCACTTTT
>CALDMJ010000112.1 GCA_937914725.1 uncultured Clostridia bacterium
AGCCCCGCGGCTGCAGGTACTGTCTCTACGCGTAAGCATTTTGTTTGGACGACGTTGTTTTATCCCTTCTATTTCTTTTGCACGCGACGGGGATAGCCCCGCTACTGCAGGTGCTGTCCGTCCGCGTCAGTTGCTTGCGCGGACGGCAAACGTGGCACTTTCTATGAGGGTATCTTTCGATGGCGGGGATAGCCCCGCGGCTGCAAATACTGTTCCTACGTCTAATTAGGTTGTAACATTATTATTGTGGCAAGGGACTCACCATTATAGCGGAGAATTGATATTGGGAGTTGGTGGCTTACAATAATGATGCGGGTTACTGTCGCCATACAAGATTTTTCACCGCTATTTTACTTTATAAATTAACACAAGTCTTTCGACAGCGTTAGCATTTATTTCATTTTCCAATTTATGATTGACAAATCGAAAAAAGTGTGTTACAATACTCACATAGGGGAGAGGGCGAGCAGTGGAAAAAATTGTTTTTAATGCCAAAGTCATTGGCAACGGACAATGTACACACGCGGTTATTGCGCCGCTTGTGGATGATTATCTTAACCACTTGACCATTCGGTCAAGCGAGTTGACCATTTGCGAGTATGCAAACGCGGTTGTTCTCACGTCAAAACAGTATGATGGAACGCACCTTATGTTGGTTTTGGTCGCGGATTCTTATGATTTTGATAGGACGGTCGGGCTGGTGAATGGTGTTTACGTTAGATTGAAGCAACGTGTTATTACCCCTAAATATATGGATTGCCGAAATGAATCATTCTGTTGCGAGCAGTATTTTTGTCCTGAAAGCGAGAATTATGTGCTGAACTTGAGGCAAGATGTCGTCGATAATGTTATGGATGATAATTTAAAGTACTGTTATGTTACAAAAAGTACGCGCAAGAACATAGAGGATGGGGAGTACAAAATTCCGTCGCGATATGATATTCAGGCGTCATTTATGGATGTTGTTCGCGGCGTCAGGGCAATGCCACAGCGCAAGCCTTTGAATGAAATGTACCCTGAGCATATGCTCGCTAATGAGGAATTGCGTGTCATCTATGCAAAGCCGACAAATGTTTTCCGCAACGCTGAGCGCGCAAAAACGAATGCTTTGAATAAGCCTTATATCGCCGCGTTTGACGGCAAGCGCTTGGATGCGGCGGCATTGTTCAACCCGACTGTTTCGGTCGAGGACGAAATTGAAGAAATGCTCGCTCGTCCTATGCACACAAGCAAGACAATGGCGCGACAAACTTTGATTGAGGAGTTTGAACGCTAGAGCAAAACGAAAATTTTGTGTGTTTGTGCCGCCCATTGCGGCACGAAAGTGGCAAATGCGGGCAGCGTATATCACGAAAATGAAAAACGTAACGCGCTATATTTCAGTTTGAGTCAATCAGTGCCTTGTATTGCCAAGCTGAAGCGTTATTTAGGTAAAAATAGACCCATTGTTAGCATACGTGCAATCCCCAACTGATTGACGTCGCAATCCCCAATTGCTTAGCGTCAAGAAGCGTATGCATAAAAAAAATGTGTAATATTTCACAGATTATTAAAAATGTAAAAAAAAAATAATCGTGTTGTGCGCTGCCTCCACTTGCCACTTTTTAGGCGCTTTGATTTAAAGGCGGTTATAATTATAATAATAAACATCCTGCGTTGTGCAGCATTGCAACGTGGGAATTTTTTTAGGAGGACAAAATGAAGACAAACAGAAAAGTATTTATTGGCGGCGCGTGGCCGTATGCAAACAATTCGCTACATTTTGGACACTTGGTTGCGTTGCTCCCAGGTGATGTTATTGCGCGCTATCACAGGCAGTGTGGCGACCGCGTCGTGTATGTTTCGGGCTCCGACTGTCACGGCACGCCGATAACGTTGCGTGCGCAAAAGTTGGGGGTTACGCCGCAGGAAATTGCCGAGCATTATTATAAGGAAGCGTGCAATGTGTTCGATGCGCTTGACTTTACGTACGACGTGTATACAAAGACGTACAGCGAGTTTCACTACAAAAAAGTGCAAGAGTACATCAAAAAAATTGGCGAAAACGGTTATCTTTATGAGAAAGACGAGCCAGAGGACTACTGCGAGCACTGCCAAAAGTTTTTGGCTGACCGCGATGTTGTTGGAACGTGTCCGTTCTGTGGCGGCGAGTCGACGGGTGACCAATGCGACACTTGCTATAGCGCATTAACGCCTGATATGCTCAAGGACAAGCACTGCAAGACGTGTGGCAATCCTACCACGTTGCGCAACAACAGGCATATTTACTTTGCTTTGTCAAAATTTGAGCAACAACTCAAAGATTTTGTCGCAGCATACGGCAAAAATTGGCGTCAAACGGCTATCAACGAAACAAACAAGTACATCAACGAGGGGTTGCGCGACCGCGCAATCACGCGCCAACTTAGTTGGGGAATACCTGTTCCGTTTGAAGGCTTTGAGGACAAGCGCTTATATGTTTGGATTGATGCAGTATTTGGCTACTTGACAGCGGGCGAGCAGGCGTGCGAAAAGTTGGGGTACGATTTTGACGAGTTTGTCAAGGGCGCGGACACGCTCACGTACTATTCGCACGGCAAGGATAATGTGGTTTTCCACACCGTCATTTGGCCAGCGCTTCTTGAGGCGCTCA
>CALDMJ010000113.1 GCA_937914725.1 uncultured Clostridia bacterium
GTCTCAAGAAGGTAAAATAAGCCCCGAAAATCCTTCAAAAAAAGTCGCAAATTGCAACAATAACAGCGCTGACGAATGGCTTGTTCGTGCGCAAAAAACATTGCAAATTTGGCACAAAAAACGCGCAAATTGGGTGTGGTAAAACCACTCAAAATAGCGCAAAATGTGGTATAAAAACTAAATTAAACACGCACTTGGCAACAACATTATTGTTGTGCTTTTTTATTGACAGGGTGCATAATGTGTGTTATAATAAGCATTAAGGAGAAAGTTATGAAATTAATAAAAGAAAAAAACAAAAAAACTAAAACCGTCGATGAAGAGATTCAGCGCACCTTTGAAATTGGTCGTAAACTTAGTTTAGTTTTGACGACTACAAGCGTGTGGACATTTGCGTTTTCAGCAACCAATATTGCAAAAGCGGTTCTTGCAGGGAAAGGAGAACCAATAGTACAAGGCGCGTTTTTGACGATTATGGCAGCGTGGGTTGGCGCCACATTGCTTTTTGAGCGCAAAGAAAGGAATTCACGTAGACAATATGCGCGCGACAGTGCAATGCTAGAAGAATTGTCTAAAAATGTCGGTAATCAGGAGGATATGACAAAATGACGAACTTATTAAAAATAAAGAAAGCGGAAACAAATTGTAAGGCTCTTGAACAAAAACAAAAAGACGCCTATGCAGCAGCATTAGGCTGGGCACTCTTTAGCGGATTTGCGTTTGGATTGAGTGCTTACAATTTAGATAATGGAGAAATAATTGTTCCTGCAATTGATTTTGCTTTTGCTATGGCAGGTTCCGCGTTTATGTACAAGAATTGTAAAAAGTGCGTAAAAGCGGGCAATAAATTATATGAAAGTGACAAGAAATTGTCAAGATTGCTTGCTGCCGAATCAATTGAGAACAAAAACGACCTTGAGAGATAAAGTAGATAAAAAGATAAATTGTATAAAATGTCAAAAGATGGAAAACGATTGACATTTTTTTTGTTTTGTGGTACTATATTTTTGCACGTAAAGTGCAGCAAACGCATTTATGTTTGGTTTTTTAGGCTAGTTAAGTAATCGAATTATGAACAATAATTAGGAAAGTCCGAGCATCGCAGGACAGGGTGCAAGCTAACGGCTTGTGGAGGCAACTCTAAGGAAAGTGCAACAGAGATATACCGCCAAGGGCTTTGCCTTTGGTAAGGGTGGAAAGGCGAGGTAAGAGCTCACCAATGCCTATGGCGACTTAGGCATTCTGTAAACCCCACCTGATGCAAGGCAGGGAGTCACAAAGGGCTGTCCGTCCGACTCCCGAATTACGCCGCTTGAACTTGCTGGTGACAGTAAGGCTAGATAGATGATTACTCTCGACAGAACTCGGCTTACGGCTAACCTAAAAAATCAAACATAAATGCGTTTGTTTTGTTTTTTTTAATATATATGCTATACTATGACTATGGCAAAAACTAATAATGATAAATTAGCAATCAAAGAAGAAAAACGCGCCCAAAAGCAAGAAAAAGCGCTTTTGAAAGCGGAAAATAAAAAAGCGCAGCAAGCAGAGCGTGAAGAATTGAAAAAACAATCGCAAACGCTTGCGAAAAATCAAAAGGAAGAAAAAGCGGAGCGCCGCCAGCAAGAGCGCGACTTGCGCCGCGAAAAACGCAGCAAATTCCGCGAAAAGCGTTTGCAACTGCAGGAAAGTAGCCTGCCGCTTGACAACGCCGCACTAATCTATCCAGCGTCTAAAAATAGCGAGTGGAACGAGATTTTTCGCATTTCCGCATATCTCAATGGCGACGTCGACCCTCAAAAATTGCAGTCGGCATTAGAAAAAACGATGCAACGTTTTCCGTATTACAATGTGGCACTGCATAAGGGTTTTTTTTGGTATTATTTTCAGTACTTAGAGCAAAAGCCAAAGGTTATGAAAGAAGAATTTTACCCTTGCCAACCATTTGATTTTCGCGGGGATAAACACTTGTTTAGAGTTTTGTACTACAACAAAAAAGTGACGTGCGAATTCTTTCACTCACTGTGCGACGGGTTCGGCGGGCTCAATTTTATGGACTGTTTGCTGATAAACTATGCGCGTGAGTGTGGCTTGCAAGTTGACGCCAAAAACTTTATGATAAATCCCAACGATTTTTATGAGCAAGAAGAACTCGAGGACGCCTTTAACCGCTATGCCGACCTAAAAGAAACCAACAGCCGCAAAGAAAAGGCTGCATACCAAATTGTCGGCACGCCACTAGTTTTGGGCAAACTTATAGTTACGTCAGGCAAAATTAGTGTTGCCGAACTAAAAAATGCGGCAAAAACGCAGAATTGTTCACTAAACGAACTTCTACTCGCAACACTTATGTATGCAATAAATGTTGATAGAGTCGAGCACAAGCGCAAAAAGCCCGTCAAAATTTCACTGCCGATTGATTGCCGCAGATTTTTTGAAACAAAGACAATGCGCAATTTTTCGTCCTACAAAAATTTTAGTATAGAAAAGCAAGACGCAACGCTTGCCGATTGCATTGAGGTTGCCAAAGCGGGAATGGCGGAGATTGATAAGGAATACCTTATGAAAAACATCAATGCAAATGTTCTTGCGCAAAAAAATATTTTTGTGCGACTAATGCCGCTGTATATAAAAGATTTGGCACTAAAATATAGTTTCAACACATACGGCGAGCGTCTATTTTCGACCGCGTTTTCAAACCTTGGAGTGTTGAAAGTGCCCGACGAAATGCGTGAGTTTGTCGAATCGTTTGAAGTGATGATTGGGCGCGCGAAATTGAATTCGCTGAATGTTGCAACGTGTTCTTACAACGGGACGGCGGTTATCACGTTCACCCGACGCATACAACAAAGCAATGTTGAGCGCGTATTCTTCCGCACACTCACATCTCTTGGGCTCTCAATCGACTTATATTCTAATGTTTAGAAAAGGAAAAGAAAATGGAAAACAATTTTTGTGATAGATGCAAAACAACTATAGACGCAGGGCAGGCGCATTGCCCGCTATGTGGGCGTTGCGTCAATGACAATGTCGTCGACAAGCACGAAAAATACCCCGACTATAAGTCGTTCGACCGCTCTTATTTTCACATTGCAGGGCTTTTGATGCGTGTTTTATTAATTTTTGCATCAGTGGCAATTATAGCAAACCTAATACTAGACATCAAACATTTGTGGTGTTTGTATGTTTTGTCGGGAGCGATCGCGGTACATTTGAGCGTGCTTGTTCCAATACGCTACAAAATTAATTTTGCGTTGCAAATGAAATTTATGACACTCGGAATTTCCCAACTAATCATAACAATTGAAATAATGACCCACACATTTGGCTGGGGCGTCGGGTATGTAATTCCGCTAATGCTTTTAAGTCAAATGTTAATATGCGCAATTTTTGCGATATATAAAGGCTATATCAATTTTGAATATATCCGCCCAACGCTATTCTTGCTTGTGTGTTCGCTAATCGTGTTTATTCTTGATTGTTATGTTTTTGACGTTGTGCATTGGCCGAGCGTGAGCGCATTTTTGCTTTGCCTTGCTTTCTTTGGCTTCTTGCTATTGTTTCGCTACAAACGAACAATCAAAAGCATCAAAAAGTACTACAAATTTTGATATAACATAGAAAAATCGTATTTTTTGCCTAAAAAACACCGCTGATATCACAAAAGATACGAAAAAACATTGTAAATTTGGCAAAAATAAAATATGTGAGGGGAAATGGATACAATATCAATGTGGACAATAATAGCATTTGTCCTAAATCTACTGCTAGCAATAGCAATGGTTATAAGCGAGCGAAAATCTGTGCAAAGCGTGTTTGCGTGGCTTTCATTGCTTGCATTTTTCCCGATAGTAGGCTTTGTATTGTACATAATCTTTGGCAACGGGCTCGGCATTCGCACGCGCCGAATGCTCAAGCGAACAAATATGGTCAATATCGGCAACCGTAAAGAGCTTGAAGCAATGATAAAAAACCACAACTATAAATTTGACGAAAGAACCGCCGAACTTGTAGAAAAATATGACGAATTAATCAAATTTAACTATAACTGGGCAAGCAGCATATTGACCGACAACAACAGCATACAATTTTTTGCGGACGGGAAAGAGCAATTTGATGCACTTAAAAAGGACATTGTCGCCGCTAGAAATCATATTCACTTGGACTACTATATTCTAGCGCACGATAAATTTGGCAAAGAAATAATCAATCTCTGCACGCAAAAATTGAGTGAAGGTGTTTCGGTAAAAATTATCATAGATAGTCTTGGATCAATAACAACACGTAAAAGGCATTTCAAAAAGTTTATCAAAGCGGGTGGCGAGTTTCGCGAATTCTTTCCACCGATTTTGCCATTTAAAATGCTGAATTTTAAAATGAATTACCGCAACCACCGCAAAATTGCAGTAATCGACGGTAAAATCGGCTATCTTGGCGGCGTCAACTTACGCGCCGACCACTTAGGATACGACAAAAAGTTGACGCCGTGGCGCGATGCGCACATTCGCATTGAAGGGCTTAGCGTCTCAGCGCTGCAAATTGTATTTTTGTCCGACTGGCGTTTTTCAACAAACGACCAAAAGTATCCGCTAAAGTATCTCAAAAAAGATTATTTTCCTGAGCCTAATATTGACGGGAAATGTCCTGTGCAAATCATAACGAGCGGGCCAAGCAATGACAAAGCGGAGATAAAAAACGCACTTGTCAAAATGATAACAATGGCGAAAAAATCAATCATAATACAAACGCCTTATTTTGTTCCCGACCAAGTCTATATTGACAGCCTCAAACTTGCAATCGCAAGCGGAATAGAAGTACAATTGATGATACCGAAAATTCCAGACAAAAAACTTGTTTACAACGCAAGTTTGAGTTATGTGCGTGAACTTGTCAAACTCGGCGCAAAAGTTTATTTGTATAAAGGCTTTTTGCACGCCAAAACAATGATAATTGACGACGAAATTTGCACAATCGGCACTTGCAATAGTGACAACCGCTCATTTTACCTAAATTTTGAAATCAATGCGATTGTGTACAATGAAGAATTTACAAAAACTGTGTTAAAATCAATCGAAATTGACACAAAAAACAGCGTCGAATTTAAAAATAATACCCATATACCGTGGTTTAGGCGCTTTAAAATGGCATTCAGCCGATTGTTTACACCACTTTTGTAGTTCCAGCCGATTTGTTTGACAAATTGGCTTTATTAATGATATAATCAAATTAGGAGAATTTATGGAAATAAAACAGGTTTGGAACAAAGAAATTGCTGACAAATTTCTTGATATGACTTTTGACGAGCAAGCACAATTATATAGGCGCTTCAAAGCGCAGTTCAATGCGCTTGCAGTCTATAATGAAAGAATAGCAAACGAAAAATTTTATCAGCTGCTTGAAGAATGTGTGCTGCTTGCTGTCGACGGCGACGCGATCGCGCAAGACTTTCTGACATACATCTACAAAAAGGGCAGAGATGGACTTTTCGAGCCAAACATTTTGCGTGCCTATAAATGGGGTATCATTGCAAGCGCAAGCGGCAGCAAACTTTCAATGAATCGTCTAAAGTTTTTCTTTCAGCCTGCCTTTTATAAAATCGCCGAATATGACGAAGTCGATAGAATTGTTGAAGAAAACAATTTGACGCCCGATAATATCGAATACTTTTTTGCTCGCGCACTTTCAGATATGATTATTAGCGCAAGCAACGTCAATATGATTGCGCTCAGCAAACTTGATATAATTCCCGACGAACTTTCGGAAGAGGACTTGCGCGAACTTGAGCGCGTCCGCGACCGCGTCATCGGCAATATGATAAACTTGCTTGTCGCCGACTAAATGATAAAGTGATAAAATCAAACAATTTGACCTTATTATTTTTGATTTAGCATTATATGTGATTTAGCCTTTGCTTATAAGCATATAAATACATATAATCAATAAATAATGGTTGAATTTATATTAAATTAGGGAAACAAAATGAAAAATAATTATAGAAAATACTTTTTGGCAAGCGACTCAACGCGAATGTTTTTGTACGCAATGTTGTTGCCATATGTGGCAGTTTTTTTGCTATACGCCGTATATTCAGTGATTGCTAGTTCAATCAATATGAAATACGATAGTTTTATGGAAACTTTGCCCGTAGTAATGATAAACGCCGTGTTTATGCAACTATGTTTTGTCGTCATTTATTTTGCGTTTGTGCATAAACGCCGTATAAACTTTGTGACCGCTTCAAAATTGAATGTAAAACCAAACGCGTGGATGCTTGCAATTTGTATTTGTATGGGATTTGCGCTGCTTTGGTTCTCAACCCCAACAATGGATTTGTTTGAGCGCGGACTAATCGCCATTGGTTGTGATATAAAAAGCGACCTTGGGTTTGAACTAAATTCCGCAGGAACTATCATTTTTGCAATACTATGCCTAGGAATTTTGCCCGCCTTTGTCGAAGAATTTATCTTCCGCGGAGTTATTTTGCAAGGCTTGCGTAAATACGGAAATTGCTTTGCAATCATAGCATCGGCACTATTATTTATGCTCATCCACGGCAACATCCAGCAAACAATCTACCAGTTTGTATTTGGCGTTTTAGCGGGGTACTTAGTCATTAAAACAGGTTCACTGTGGGTTTCAATCGTCATCCACGCAATTAACAACACATTTGTGATAACGCTGAGTAGCATTCAAACGTGTATGGGAATAGAAGCAGTTGCCACAAAAATTACTGCATTTTACGTCATTCAAGCAGTATTGTACCTAATTTTGCTTGCCCTCGTCATATATTTTGGAATTAAACTATTAAATAAAGTCAAAAATAAACTTGAAAAACAAACACCCATTTCCGCAAACGCACAGAATGCGCAAAATGTGCAAGAAAGTGATGCAAATGTAACACTTTCGCAAGAAATTACTGAAAAAACGCAAGGGAATATGATTGCGCAAAACAATGCAATAATACAAAAAGATGTGTCCGTTAAAGAAAATGCAGTGTCGCTGAAAGATGCTGAAACAGGTAAATCAGCAACTCAAGCGGATAGTGAAGAAGATGAAAACGAAATCGAAAAACAATTTGCCAAAATAACTTTCAAAGAAGGTTACGCAGGTTTTATGCGCGACGGTTCTATCAAAAAAGAGGGGCTAACAGGATTTTTTGTTGCTCTCGCAATCGCAATTTTGAATACGATTTCAATGTTTATGAGTTAAAGATTAAAGAAATCAATTTATAATATTATGCCTTATAATGTCATATATTAATACGAAAGGAGAAAAATGGAAGAACTTTTAAAAAACGAAAAGCGCCTGTTTTGGAGCAACTTATGCTACTTCATCATTTTGACATTGTTTGTTGTCTTGCGCATTGTAAGCAGCGCAGGGCTGCTAAAATTTGCAGGAGAATGGCAAGACAGATTATTCACAATCATTGTGCAAATCCTCATCCTATTTTCAGTGCCAATGCTGATTTACCGTTTTGTCTATAAGCAAAAAACAAAAGATATATTTCGTTCATTTGGTTTTAGAAAAACAAGCGGCAAAGTTTTGCTTTGTTCAGTGGGAATGGGCTTTGTAGCATTTTTCTTGATAATATTTGTTTCAACATTTTTTTCCGTGTTCATTCAAATGCTTGGTTATAGACCGTACGTCCAATACGGTGCAACTACCGAAACGAGTTTCTGGACATTTTTGCTCGACCTAGTGTTCATCGCAATGCTACCGGGGATGTTTGAGGAGTTTTCTCACCGTGGAATGCTGATGAGCGGTTTTTCAAAACTTGGGTCATTTAGAGCGGTTTTGCTTTCAGGGTTATTATTTGGTTTGATGCATCTCAACATTACGCAATTTTTCTACGCGTTTGTTGTGGGAATGCTCCTTGCAAGTGTCGCGCTCATCACAAAAAGTATTTGGCCAAGTGTGATAATTCATTTTATTAACAACGGGCTCAATACTTACATCGATTATGCCGAATCAGCAAACATTTTTGGTGCAAGGTTTAATGAATTTATTAACCTTAGCGGTGTCAATATCCTCACGCGATTTTTGTTGTACACACTCGTGTTGTGCCTTGTCGTCTATGTCGGCACGTGGTTACTGCTAAAGATGTTTAAGTACACAAAACAAGCGCAATTTTATAAGTTTGCAAAAGAGTTTGCAGGGCTCAAAGACTCGAAACAGCTTTTGGATGTCGAAAACGCGCAAGAATTGCTTGCAATTTACCTTTCTCAAGGCAAAAATATTGATGCAGAACTTTCAAAACTAAAGCCGCAAGCACAACCCGATTTACCACAATCAAATGAGTCACAATCAACGGAACAGACGCAAGCGGCGGGCTGTTCCGCAAATCTTACCTCCGCTAGCGCGCAAAACGCGCCAGAAGGGCGGGCAGTTCCGCAAATTGTTATGCGCGAAAATACGCACAATGTGCAGGACGCTGCGCAAGCACTTCCTGAGTTATCTCAAACTGGTAAATTGCCAAATGGGCAAAAAATGAGTTTGACCGATTTAATGAAAATAATTTTGCCACGCAACAAACAAGCGGAACAATACAAGCCGACATTTAAGGAAAACTTTTTCTTGTACTGTTCAATTTTTCTCGGCGCTGTTGTCACATTTATGACATTCTTGTGGGGTTTATTCTAATGATGAAAATAAAACTCGTGTGTGTTGGGTCAATTAAAGAAAACTTTTTTAAATTGGCGATTGACGAATACGCCAAGCGTTTGCAAAAGTTTTGCAAGCTTGAAATAATCGAAGCGAAACAGGGCAAGTCGGACAACGAAAACGCGAAAGCGGAGGAGTATGCGGAAATCGTCAAGCACCTTGAGGGATACATTTGTGTTTTGGCGATTGAGGGCAAACAACTTTCTAGTACCGAATTTGCTGAAAAACTGAACGACATTGCCACGCACGGCGGGTCAGTTGTTACCTTTGTAATCGGCGGCTCATTTGGTGTCGATGACCGCATTAAGCGCACAGCCAACTTTTTGCTCTCGTTTTCAAATATGACTTTTCCGCATCAACTGTTCCGCGTGCTAACTTTGGAACAAATTTACCGCGCTTTCAACATTCAATCTCACACCCCCTACCACAAATAACGGGGAAAGCCCCGCCGCTGTGGTTACTGTCCCTACGCTCAAGGTATTTGTATGGACGACATACTATGGGTTCTTTCTATGCCTTTTATCGCTCGTTTGGCGTAGTTCGCTACTGGTGCGAAAGCGCACTGCTGCAGATACTGTCCCTACGTCCAAGCATCTTGACCGCGCTAGCATTAATTTAATAAAAACCTTATAATAGTGGTAAGCCACCACAATATCAGGAGAAAAAATGAATAAAATAATAGTCATCGAAGGCACAGACGGCTGCGGCAAAGAAACGCAGTCAAAAAGACTCGTTTCCTATCTAAAAAGCAAAAACATAAATGTTGCAAAGCAAGACTTTCCAAACTATGATAGTGCAAGTTGCGCGCCCGTGAAAATGCTCTTGAACGGGGAACTAGGCGACACCGCCGACGCGTTTGACGCCTATCAGTCGTCAATATTGTTTGCAGTCGACCGCCTTTGTACATTCAAAAAAGAACTGAAAAACTTTGGTAAATCAAACAACACCGTCTTAGTTCTCGACCGCTATGTCGAATCAAACTTACTGTATCAAGCGTGCAAAATCGACGACAACGTCGCGCGCGAAAAGTTCACAAACTGGCTTTTTGACCTAGAATACGGCAAACTAAAGTTGCCAAAGCCTGACCTTGTCATTTATTTGAATGTTCCGCCACAAGTTTCAACCCAACTTGTCAAATCGCGCGGTGCGAACAAAAACGGGCAAGAAAAAGACATCTATGAAAGTGATAATGACTATATGCAAAAAGTTTATTCGCGCGGTATTAATATGGCAAAATCGCAAAACTGGGCAATCATTGATTGCTTGAATGAAAGTGGGCAATTAAAATCAATCGACGAAATTGCCTTGATTGTGAACGGAAAAGTCGCCCCAATCATCGCACAATGCGACCAACTGGAGCGCTAAAGTCAAATAGTAACAAAATGTTTTAATATATTATGAATAACATTTTTGTTTTCTTTGTAAATTTGTTTTAACTTGTCAACCCGAATGGGGTGTGACAAGTTGTCATCTCCAACTTCAATAGTGAAGGCGGGGATTTTTAATTTTTCAATGCAGTAGTCCTTGAAGCCCCCCGCACTCAACTCACTAATATCAATAATATTATATTTTGTCGTCTTTTCAATTATTTCCGCAATTGCCTTATCACGCAAAAGTTCTTTTTTATTTTGAAAAAACTGATAATAAATTTCTTGCCCCTTGCAGTGATAACTAATCGTAACATCGGGTTCAATTTTGCCCACCAACTTGACAAGCGCTCGTGTTTCAGGCTCGGAATTTGCAAAGCGCCCAATATAGTTTTCAGCCCCGCTGCATTTTACATTTTTTGTACCCGAACCAAATTGTGCATCAAAATTTACATTCAAATCAACCGCATTTGCGTTGGCTTTCCATAGCGAAAAATCGCGATTGCCAAGATTGAGTTCAATCAATCGGTTTTTGATTTTATCTACCATTTCAGCACTTGTGCATTTGCTCAAATCGCCAAATGTCCTTGTGTCAAAATTCTTTTTTGCTGCCGTGCAAATTTCTTCATCAATAAAATCTACACCCTCAGCACACAATTGTAAACCGTCCACATTGCTGCTCGGCACAAAATATAACTCATAATTGAGTTTCAAAAACGGATTATGTACATTATTTATTTTGGATAATTCGCGATAAACTTGCACGTAATAGTGTTCAATTAAGCGAAAAACCAAAAACGTCGTGATATGCTCTCGCGCGTGAATACCTGCCTGCACAAAAATCTTAATCGGCTTTTTGTTGTAATCGACGCGCTTAACCAACTTAAAATAGTAAAGAGGCTGATTTAGCACCGTCTTTCCGTAAATATGCGGCTCAAGCCCCATATTTTTTAGTTCTGCAATTTTTTGCAAATAAAGTTCAAATTCATTCATAAAAATATTATATTAGTCCCGCATTCCATATGTGTCTGCGCCTTAAAATATGTTAATTAAATTTAAAAATCTTAATAAAATATTTTGAAAAACACAAAAAATATGTTAAACTATAATAGGTTTAAAAGAGGGAGCGATGTAAATCGCTTCCTCAAAACTTTCAAACAAGGAGATTTATTATTATGCAACAAACATATATTATGTTGAAACCTGACGCTGTAAAACGCGGACTTATGGGTAAAATCATTTCGAGAATTGAGGACAAAGGTTTTAAGATTGTCGATGCCAAAATGTTTACACTCACACAAGCACAACTTGAGGAGCACTACGCGCACCTAAAAGACAAGCCATTTTTTCCTGAAATCGTGTCATATATGACAAGCGGCCCCGTATTGGGAATGATTGTCGAGGGGGCCGACGTCATCGCAGGAATGCGCAAACTAATGGGCGCAACAAAATGGCTTGAAGCAGACGCTGGCACAATTCGTGGCGACTTTGCGTGCAACACAACACAAAATCTCATCCACGGTTCCGACGCGGAAGAAACTGCAAAAGCAGAAATCAAAAGATTTTTTGGGAAATAAAATCTGGGACAGCAATTGCTTTTGTTGTCCTTTTTTGCATAAAAAATCATTACGTACCAATACTAGATAAAATTTTCAAGAGACAAATTACAGGAGGCAAATATATGAAAAACTATTTAATTAGCGGAAAATTTCGCGAAATTCTAATAAGACTGCTTGACAATCCGTTCGGCAAAACCGACCTAGCGGAACTATGCGACGTCATACCATTTGAGGATGGGCAAGAAGAAATCTTTATTGAGGACGGGCACTGCTTTGTTCGCCACACGAATTCATATGCCACGTTTTTCTATGTCGACGGCAGGGAAATCGACAACTATGAGTTGATTCGCCGCATTGTAATGCGCTATGGCGTAGAACTACAAGGGCAGGACGAGCGCTCCAAAGCGCACTTTGTCGACGAAGTCAAAGCCCTACTCTTAAAGGAAAAATAATATTGTCGACTTCTTTACCCAACTGGTTGACAAAATTGCTTATAATAAGTAAAATATTATTATGGAAAACAATAATCAAGAAAACAATGACGCAAATTTGAGCAGTGAAAATCAAAACAAAGAAACCACACTCAAGCAAAAATGTGCCACCTTTTTCAAAGAACGCACTAGCAAAGAATATGTGCGACAAGGCATAAAATCGAAATGGATGCAGTACATCACATTCTTTGCAATCATAGCAGTGGTTTTGGTGCTTGATTTGGTGCTAAAATCCGTGTTTGACGGCAAAGTAGCAAAGTTTATTAGTGGGTTTATCAGTATAGACGGACGCGCGCACAATACAGGCGCAGCATTCTCAATGTTTTCAAACGCAACCGTCGCGCTGCTAGTGTTCTCAATCATATTTGTCGTGCTATTCTTGTTGTACGAATTTTTTACTATGAATACTAAACGAGGCTTACTTTACTACATAGCGTTTGCACTACTTTTGGGCGGAACACTCGGCAACCTCGTCGACCGACTAAATTTAGGATATGTGCGCGACTTTATCAAACTCGACTTTATCGACTTTCCAATCTTTAATATTGCTGATTGCGCACTAACTGTCGGTGTCATCCTGCTTGCAATATGGATGTTAATTATTGAAACAAAGCGTCCTAAGCAAAGCGCTGAAAGGGAGTAGGTGATTTTATGGAAGAAAAGCAAACCGAATTTGACGACGTCACAACTTTAATATACGATAGTAGCGTCCCGCAACGACTCGACACATATTTATCATCAATATTCACCGAGTCATCGCGCTCTCAATTAAAAAAGCACATCGACGGCGGGGATGTTTTGGTCAATAACAATGTTGTCAAAGCGGGTTACCCATTGCAAATTGGGGATGAAATCACAATATTAAGCCTTGCGCCTCCGACGATGGACATAGAACCAGAGAATATTCCGCTTGACATTGTCTTTGAAAATGACGATTATGCCGTGATAAATAAGCCGCAAGGGATGGTCGTTCACCCCGCCGTGGGCAACTACAGTGGCACGCTCGTCAACGCGCTTTTGTATTCAATGAAATGTCTCAGCGGAGTCAACGGGCATATTCGCCCGGGGATTGTGCATCGCCTCGACAAAGACACATCAGGACTAATTGTCATCGCAAAAAACGACATTGCGCACCGCAATCTCGCTAAGCAAATCGAAACAAAAGAGTGCAAACGCTACTACCTAGCTCTTGTCGAAGGCGTCGTGAAAGAAAATAGCGGAACAATTGAAACCGACCTCGCGCGTGACCCCATAGACCGCAAACGTTTTGCCGTCTGCGCACCAAACGTCGGCAAACACGCTGTGACGCTCTATAAAGTCGTCAATAGATATAGAAATTACACCTTGCTTGAGTGCGAACTCAAAACAGGACGCACGCACCAAATTCGTGTCCATTGCAAATACATCGGGCACCCAATCGTCGGCGACATAACATACGGTTATAAAAAGCAGCAGTTCAAACTAAACGGACAACTTTTGCACGCCTACAAACTCGTCCTC
>CALDMJ010000114.1 GCA_937914725.1 uncultured Clostridia bacterium
ACATCAAATTTTTTCATACCTAATTTTACCACACCCCCGCCATAATTGTCAAGCCGCACATATCTCGTATTTCACCCTCTACCGCTTCAACTTTTCTATTGTTATACATCTATAATAATTACAAACTCTTGTTTTTATTCTACTCTAAATGCTATCATATACTGAATTACTATTAAGGAGTTAACAAAATGGTATCATTAAATTATGCGTTTTCAACAAGGGTTCCCGAAATACTGAAAGAAAAGAAAATGACACAATATAAGTTAGAACAACTTACAGGCATTTATCATAGCACAATGAATGCTATTATGAATGATAGATGCAAGTCGTCTAATTTTAAAACTATGGCACTTATCATTCGTGAATTAGGGCTGAGTATTCCAGAATTTTTTAACAGTCCTGTTTTTGAAGATTTTAATAATTTAGATATTGATAACTAAAAAAAATAGCACAGAAAATCTGTGCTATCAAATTATATTTTAATACCCATTATTTGACAGGTTTTGTTGCCATAAACAAGATACCGAGTGTGCCAGCGCCGCAGTGGCTTGCGATTGTTGCGCCTGCATTTGTTTCGTAGATTTCGTCAAAGACGCCGTCAAGTTGTTGCTTTGCAATGTCGACGATATTGCTTTCAATCGGCGTATGCGTGACAAAAACACGTTTGCGGTCAAAATCAGGATACATTGTAAGGATATCATTGATATAGTTTTCAATGACCTTTTCCATTTTGCCCATATACTTTTTGCCGACAACCATTTCACCATCTTTCACTAAAATTGCAGGTTTGATACGCAAAAACTTTGCACTAAGCGACATAGCGCCGCTACATCTGCCGCCCTTGTGCATAAAGTCAAGGTTTCCAAGTATAAATGACGCTTGAACATACTTTGTCATTTCCCTACACTCTTTGGCAATTATAATCGGTTCGACACCTCTTTCTATCATATCGCAAGCGCGCAAAACAAGCAAAGCGATACCTGTGCTGAGTGAGCGTGAATCGACGACAAAAACTTTGTGCCCGTATTCTTCACTTGCTTTCAAGGCGCTACTATAACAACTTGACATTTTGCTTGAAACAACAAAGTGAATGACGCAGTCGGCGTCTTTTAAAAGTTCGTCAAAAAACTCTTGATAGACAGTGATACTTGGAGACGCGGTTTTAGGAAGCTCCTTTGTCTCTTTGACGTAACTAAAAAGTTCGTCCGTTGTCACGTCAACGCCATCACGTTTTGTCACGTCGCCCATTGTAACAAGTAGCGGCATAATGGCGATTTTATGTTTTTCAATGAGTTCTGGGCTAAGATCGACAGTACTGTCGGCTGAAATTCTAATTTTCATAATAACTCCTATTTCATAAAATTAAGTCAAAGTATTATATATTTTTTTGCGTTTTAAGTCAAGTATATCAAATAAATACTTGTTTTTTTCACGCAATTCTTATATAATAAATACATAATTCTTTTTAAGGAATTTAAACTATTTTTTTATAAAAGGAAGGATAGAAAGATAGCTTTGCCAAAAAATGAGTGTGTACACGACGGACATAGGGAACGAATGCGCTCAAAAATTTTAGACAATCACGTTGACATTTTACTTGACCACGAACTACTTGAGGTTTTGCTGTATTATGCATTGCCACGAAGAAACACCAACGACATCGCTCACAGTTTGATAAAATCATTTGGAACGCTTTCCAATGTCTTTAATGCTAAGCCCGAGCAATTGATGCTCATCCCAAACGTTTCGGAAAGAACCGCTGCTTTGATTAAAATTTTCGCCGAAATGTTTAAAAGATACAATCAAGTTTTGCGCACGCCAAAGATGCGCGTATCTTCTACTGGCACGCTTCGATTTTACTTTGAGCAGTTTATGACCGACGCGCCAGATGAAGAACTTTACATTGCATACATTGATGATTCAATGGATGTTTTTGCTTGCGACCGCATTACAATCGGTTCGTCGGCAAGAGTCGAAACAAAAATGCGCGAAATTTATGAGAACATCTTGCGCAAAAATCCGTACAAGATTGCGCTTTCACACAATCACCCGTACACCACTTGCGCGCCATCGCGCGATGACATTTCATCGACTGTCAAAATCAAAATATTCTTAAAACTCTTGAATGTTGAACTTATGGACCACGTCATTTTTGGAACCGACGGCTACTGCAGCATTGGCACGACCGTCGATGAAATCTACAAAGTGTGGTCTAGCACCTACAACGATATCGTTCGCCATACCAATTTTAAGGTCGACATCCAACGTCATAGGAAAATTGAAAATGTTAAAAATATATAAATATGCTGACCTAAAACCTTTTTCATATTTTTCAATCACGTGCTATATTGCTTTTTTGACAAGCATTTGTTGTTTGTTTGTGCCGATGTTTTTCAACAAGGCAGCAAAAATAGCATATTCGATGATTGACATTTTTGCGCTGAACCTCACTTCAATCAATGTGTTGTGCGGCGTTTTATTGTTTTGCTGCTGCCTAATTTTTGTCCTTGACTACTTATTTGAGCCGTCGTGGATTTCATTTTTTATTGACGTGGCAATCATTATCTTTATGTTCATATTCCCGCTAATTTTAAAGGGCGAACTTGTCACCTCTCTACACATCTATTCTTCACAAATGACAACAAACATCGGCAGTATGCTCATTATGATTAGCGCGATCGTTTACATTGCAATCGAATTATACAAAATCAGCATTATGGACAAATTTGTCAATAAATACCTCATCAAAAAACGCGACCACTTGGTTTGCGAGTTTAAAAAGACGCGCAAGTTTTACCCACAGCACTCGGCATCTGCTGTGAGTGACTTCAAAAAGCACTACCACATCGAAAAACCGCGCGTGAAAAGCAACATCAAATACAAAAAGTCGCACATCCTAAAAACGCGCGACTACACCCATTATCTAAATCACCTTTACAGGCTTTAATTCTCCCAATTATAATTGTGGCACTTAAACACACTCTACATTCGTGAGCAACAAAAATAGACGCGCCTTTTGCCGTCTATTCTTGTTACACTTAAAAAGTCCTCCCTTATTATGATAAAAATAAATACAGTACTCCATTCAAAAAAGGACACGCACAAATGTGAGTGTCCTTTTTGAATATTTTTTTACTTTTTGTTTTCACTTTTCATAAATGAGTCAAGATAGAGTCAAGTAAAATTATTCGTCGGCGTCGTCACTATCGCTATACATATTGTCAAGCAATGATGGTTGTTCCACTTCAATGAGTGGTGTACCGTCCACAACGGCGACAGAATCGAGTTTCTTTTGAATGCGTTTTGACTTTTTTGTTGCGTCCTCAATTGTTGTGGACGCTTCGTCCAGTTTCTTTTGTGTTTTTGCAAGCAGTTCTACAAACTTGACAAATTCCGTTTTGAATGTTGAAAGTAGTGCCCACACTTCGCTAGAGCGCTTTTCAATCGCGACACTCTTAAAGCCCATTTGCAGTGAGTTTATCAACGCTGACAATGTTGTCGGGCCACACACGATTATGCGGTAATTGTCTTGCAGGTACTCAAGCAAGCCTGCGTTTTTAACGACTTCAGCATACAACCCTTCAAGTGCCAAGTACATAACGGCAAAGTCGGTGGTTTTTGGCGGGTCGATGTACTTTTCGTTGATTTTCTTTGCTTCGTCCTTAATGCGCTTTTCAAGCGCTTTTTGCGCCTTTTCGACGTCCTCCTTGTTACCAAGTTCGCTTGCCTCGACAAGTCGTTGATAGTCCTCAAGCGGAAACTTTGCGTCGATTGGCAACCACACGGTTTCGTTGTCGTTTTTGCCAGGCATATTAATGACAAAGTCGACTGCTTCTTTGCTGTTTGGTTTGATTTGGACTTGACTATCATACTGAATGTGGCTAAGCATTTGCTCTAGTATATTGCCTAGTTGGACTTCGCCCCAGACGCCGCGTATTTTGATGTTACTCAATGTGTGCTTCAAGTCGTCTACACCTGTCGCAAGGCTGCGCATTTCACCAAGCCCTTTATGCACTTTTTCAAGGCGTTCCGAAATAATTGCGAAACTATCGTTAAGGCGCTTTTCAAGCGAGTTGTTTAGTTTTTCATCGACGGTTTCACGCATTTTATCTAGTTTTTCATTGTTATCCATATTAATTTTATAGAGCGTTTCGCGGATAACTTTATCAATGTTAGAAAGGCGCGTTTCAGTTTCAGTCAAAAGGTTTTTGACGCGGACTTCGACGTTTTGCAGAATTTGTGTTTGTTCAGTCTTAAACGCGTGTATGTTTTGACTTGTTTCCTGCTTTGAGGCGTAGAGCGTTCTCATAATTTGCTCGTTGTTTGAGTCGATAATTTTTTCAAGGTTTTCATTGATTAGTTTTATTTTATTAAACTGTTCATTAAGTTCTTTTTGGACGCTGCCACCTTGTCCGCCTTTGCGGAAAAAAAGCACTAGCAGCAATACTAAACACAACATAGCGACGATTAAAATGCCGTATTCTATCATACTTGTCACACATAAATTTGTTATCATACTTCTTCCCTCACGATAAATTTTTCAAGTTCATTTAATAGATATTCTTTTTCGTTGCACCTATCTTTTGTTGCCATAATCATCGCACATTCAAGCATCGACGAAATTAGTTTTGTTGGCAAAAACGGCCACCTTTCTATAATATCGTACCCATTGATTGCAAGTTCTTCCATACAACGTGGAATATTGTTTGCTTGCATAAGCCTATTTGTTGTGTCAACGCGCTCTAATTTTGGATTATAGCGGTAAGCGTTCAATTCCTCCGCACAGTTCATTAAGTCGGGGAAAACATCAAAATACAATTGAACATAGTTTATGTAAAAACTTTCGTCACGCATTTTTCTCAAGGTCAAAAGTCCGTCCAAAATCATCGTCAATTCTTTAACTCTCGTCTTATGAAACATTAAACCGTCGGCGCCCAAGAGTTCCTCAAAGAATGCGCTTGAAAGTTCGTAATTTAGTTCTTCAAGCGTTTTGCAAGTGAAGTACGCAAGCGCAAGCGGAAATTGAAATTCAAAAAATTGATAAGACACAATCGGTGTTAGGTACGCACTATAAAATTTGTCCATATCAATTGTTGCTGCAAGTTTCGGGAAAATATAGTCGACAATACCAAGTGCCATAATTGCATCCAACAAGTCTAGCGCTGAAAAAATGTCGTCTTTATTTTTCTTGCACAAATCTATGCGCTCATTTCCATATTTAACAACCCTTCTATCCTCAGTAATTGTTCTTTTCTTTTGAAACTCACTTATTTTGCGAATTTCTTGCGCAATACGTTCGTGCGCAATATCGTGCAGTAGATATGTGCGCAAGTGCGCGTTGTTAAACACCTCGTCGGGTATTCTCAACTTTTTCGTATACGCGACGCGCAACAAACGCAATATTCGCAATCCGTCACTATCAAATACTTGCGCATTTACGGGCTTTAGCACGCGATCAATACAGTCTTGGCAGCCGTTGCAAGGGTCAATGAGATTTTCATTTGTCAAATCGTAGTATATTGCGTTGACCGTGAAATCGCGGCGTTGCGCGTCCACTACGACATCTGTCACAAAATCTACTTCGCTTGGCGAATGCCCCTTTTCGTACTTTTCTTTGCGCAATGTCGTGTACTCAAACTCTATTTTGCTGCCCGTTTTATAGACCTTGTACGCCCCAAGTTTTTTGTTTATTACGGTGAACTTAAATTCAGTGTCACTGAGCATTTGTTCTAGTTGATGTGGTGTTGCTGTACCACAAATGTCAATGTCTGTAGTTTTTATGCCTAAAATATAATCGCGAATATATCCCCCAACAATGTATAGTTTACAGCCATTTGCACAAAACACGTCGTTGAGCGTCCACGCTTCTTGTGGTATTTGATTCCTAAAGTTTTCAATTGTATTTATTGTTGATTTCATCCTATTTTTCCTTGCGCACTATTATACCAAATTTTCCCCTTTAATACAAGCACTTTGCGGGGATAGCCCCGCCGCTACAAGTTTGGCACGTGCGCCTTATGTGCTTTATACGTTTTAAATATGGAAAGACACTCACTTTATTGTCATTGCGAACGAAAGCCGAAATACATTATTCGCTGCAGCGGAGAAATCTCCCGAAAGGGCAACCCAATACATTATGGAATAGAAAATACTCTGACCACACCAGCAATAAAAAAAGCACATAGCAGATTAACTATGTACCAAAATCTTATAGTGCCACCCAAGCCAACCTACACCTGTGGCGTCTGCACTGGGAGTGAAAACATAAAGAATGCACAAAAAATGCCGTCTATGCGTGTCACTATGGCGTAGGAACAATATCTTCGCCTGTGGTGTCTGTCACACGTGAGAACAACAACTTCTAAGCGGCACAAAAAGATACCACCAACAGTCACTAGCGTGGAGGAACAGTAACTATGCTCGCGGAGCTACCCCCGATTATCGAACAGAAAGATGAATAGAAAGAACATCGGCTTGCCGTCTACAAAAATCAATTACTTTTAGGAACAGCACCTGTAGCAGTGGTCTCTGCCGCCGAGGGACGAATGGTGATGTAGCGGTATGGCTCAACGCCAAACGATTCCGCCACTACGTCCTTGCGGTCAATCAAAAAGTCGTGCACCAAGTGTCGCTCAAATGAGTTCATTGGCTGCATACGTATTGTTTTCCCCGAACTAATTGCTTCATCCGCACACTTGATTGCTTGCGCACGCAAATCCGCTTCTCGTCTTTTTTCATAGTCACCGACGTTGACAATAATGCGCTTCAAGTCGTTCGCTTTATTGTGCCCGCGCTCAATAGTATTCAAAAGCGTTTGAAGTGCGGTCACGGCGTCGCTGTTGCCAAAAACTTCACATCCTTCGCCTTGAATCTCAAAAACAACAACTTTGTTTTGCACGCGCTCGGTCGCGTAAACCGTGGGCTTGTACATCTTCAAAATTTTATTTAAGACGCCAAGTGAATACATTGTGCCATTTTGCGGCGCTGCGCTTGCGCTTTCGCAAGGTGCAATTTCATCTTTCTTGCTTTCCTCATTCTTTTTAATCGGCGCGTCTGCATTAGTCGCTGCAAATAGTTCGGCAAAACTTTCGTTTTTTGTCAAGCGAACTTTTGCACTCCTAAACATACCACCCTCGCTAAGTACTTCGACTTTGACGTCGTCAAGGTTTAGCCCTAGTTCCTGCAACCCTTTGTCAATCGCTTCTTGAACACTCTTTCCAACACTTTCCACGCTTTCCATTTAAGCACCTCTTTTATTGTCTAACATAATCAGGTTTTTGAACAATCACTTTTTGTTTTGTTTTTCCGTTTGGCTTTGACAAGTCGTCTTTTTTGTTTCTCAAAATGAGATTAAATATATAGTTTGCCACTGCGCTGAACGCCGAAATTGTAACGATGTAGATAGCAAAAGCGGCACTGTATCCTAGCGTAATCAAAACCATAACGATAGGCAAAACCCACTTCATAACTTTCATTGCTGGCGCGCCCGCTGCTTTTTCTTTTGGATTTTCACGCTCGCCTTTCGCGGACATAATACGCCCTTCGTCCTGCGGTACTGTTTCTTTCTTTTCCTTTTTCTTTATGCTGCTTTGACTCAAAGTCATTGAAAGAAATGTCACGCCTGCGGCAAGGATAATCAAGATAAAGTATCCGTTTGAGGAACGCACTTTATCGCGGAGTGGGTTCATAATTTTTTCATACTCTTCTTTTTCCGCTTGATAAATTGCTTTTTGCTCGTCTGTCTTCTTCTTCAATTTTGCTGAACTTGCGTATGACTCAAACGACGCAATAGGGCTACCCGTTGTATCTGGGCGCCAAATATTTTCAATCCACAACCAGTTTGTTTTAATTTCATTGTACTTGTCAAGTACTGCCTGCTCTTGACGTTTTTGGAACTCTTCAGTCGTTTCGCCCGACTGTTGTTCAATGCTATGATATGTAGTACGCAATTCGTTGTACTGACTCTTGACAACATTGCTTGAAATGTTGTTCATTCCTGCAAACAAGGTAAAGAACACAAAGCACGTTACTACTAGATATAGCGCCATAATTCCGCAAGAACCAAAACCGATGCCTTCACGCTTATATAGTTCCATCGTCTTTTGGTTCAAGGTATTTTTATCGTTTGCATACTTCTCTCTAAGTTTTGCAAGTTGCGGCGCAATTCTTTCTTGTTGCGCCATTTGCTTAGCGGTTGCCTTTCTTTGAAAATAATCAATTGGCAACATCAATATTTTCAATATAATTGCTATCAAAATAATAGTGAAACCATAGTCACCGATTCCGCTATAAAACCACCTGATGATATCTT
>CALDMJ010000115.1 GCA_937914725.1 uncultured Clostridia bacterium
AAACTTTTTGCATTTTTAATTTTCTCCTTCTTTTCTTTTGTTTCATTTTTTTACAAGGAAAAATGAAGAAATAAACGCAATTCTTAACACTATTTTTAGACTGAAAAGTGAAGGGAAAAATGCATTTTTAAATACTATCTTTATACTAGAAAATGAAGAAATAAAGACGATTTTTAATGCCGTTTTTACAAGGATAAACTTAGAGATATATGCGATTTTTTACAAAGCAAAATGAAGAAGAAATGTCTTGTTTTTATGCTTTTTCACAAAGTAAATTGAAGTAACAAACGACTTTTTTATAATTATTTTTTGTCTACAATGTATAGATTTTTTTTCTGGCGTTTCTAATGCAAAAATACTTAGTTATCTGAAATTTTTGTGTTTTAGCACAAAAATTTCGTCTATGTCCTTGATTTTTAGTCAAAAATTTGCTATCATAACATATAAATAGGGAGTTTCATATGGAAATTAATAGAGATTTATATTTAAACAAACTTATTAGGCACAAGCACAATGGAATGATTAAGGTTATTACTGGTATTCGTAGGTGCGGAAAGTCATATTTATTGTTTGAGTTGTTTTATAGGCATTTACTTAGTTGCGGTATCGCGGACGACCACATTATTAAGATTGCGCTTGATGATAGAAAAAACAAACATTTGAGAGACCCAGATGCTTTATGCGATTATATTCACAGTGCAATTAAAGACGACGAAATGTATTACATCTTGCTTGACGAGGTGCAGTTTGTTGACGAATTTGAAGATGTTCTAAATAGTTTTTTGCACATAAAAAATGCAGACACATACGTAACTGGGAGCAATGCAAAGTTTTTATCTAAAGACATCATAACTGAATTTCGTGGGCGCGGAGACCAAATTCACATTGCACCGCTCTCATTTGCGGAATTTATGTCAGCTTACAATGGCAGTAAAGAAGATGGTTGGAAAGAATATATAAACTTTGGAGGGCTTCCAAAGCTATTTGATTTTACAACTGAAGAAGATAAAGTGAATTATCTAAAAAATATTTTTACTGAAACCTACATCAAAGACATAAAGGAGCGAAACGCCATTAGAAATGATGCTGAGTTAGAAGAACTTTTAGATATTCTAGCATCCGCAATCGGGGCGCTCACGAACCCTAAAAAATTATCCGATACATTCAAAACAGTCAAGCAGGTTTCAATAAGCCCAGAAACAATAAAAAAATACCTTGATTATTTTGTAGATTCATTTCTCATCGAACAAGCCGTAAGGTATGATATAAAAGGCAAAAAATACATTGGTACACCATTGAAATATTATTTTACCGATATTGGTTTGCGCAATGCAAGGTTGAATTTTAGGCAGTCGGAAGAAACCCACGCAATGGAAAATATTGTTTATAATGAACTAAAAATCCGCGGCTTTAATGTCGATGTAGGCGTCGTAGAATATTATTCACAAAATGAAAACAAAAGAAGTCAGTTAAACTCTGCCGAGGTAGATTTTGTTTGTAACCTATCCGACAAACGCTACTACATCCAAGTTGCGTACTCCATTCCGACAAAAGAGAAATTGGTTCAAGAGCAAAACTCGCTCATTCGAATTAATGACTCATTCAAGAAAATAATAATTGTAAAAGACCTTTCGCGCTCGCATTACAATGATGACGGCGTTTATATGCTGAACCTATATGATTTTTTACTCAATCCAAATAGCTTAGACTTATAACAAAAATACCCTATGGCTGAAACTGTTTAAAGGTATTTGTGTCTCTATGTCAAATATTGGGGTAGAAAAGTTATGAATTAAAAAAAAACAAAAAAATCTTAGGTGCAATGAAGTGGATTATGTAAAGCACTTCAAAGCTCTAAGTTTTTTTTGTTATCCATTAATTCGATTTTTTTGTATCTATGTAGGTCATTTAAAATCAAAAGGATGTACACGAATAATGGAATCGGTATGTGAAAGAGAATATAAGTCCACATACCCATTGGGGTTATTTGCTTGGAAGTATCTATATCCTGCAAATAACCATTTTACACTGAGGTTAGCAAGCCTTTGTTCGATTTCTAGTCTATAAATTTTTCTCCCCATTTACCCCCCAATAAATGCAATTACTTACGCTATCCCTACTAAACGTAATCTCGAGAATAACAACAATTTGATTGAAAGCGCTTGCAATTTCTTTCGCTCTCCTTATTGTTACGACGTTAGTATAACACATAATTTTACAAATTACAAGCGTTTTGTACAATATTTTTAAAAAAATTTTACAAAATTTTATATTTTTTTACATTTTTTTTATAAAATACTAACAAACCCAACTGAAAAAGCCAATTTTTGTGCATAATGCACAAAAATATACCCCGTAATGGCTGATATTAATAGTGTAGAGCATTTTTTAGTTTATAATATTGTTTTAGTAAACTTTAGCCATTTTGTCACGTTTTCCTCACAAAACAAGCGTTTCGCACCATTTCTTAATAGCATTTTTACAAGGTAAAGTAGAATAAATTTGCGTGAAGTATGCATCTTTATGAAATATTTTTTACAAGGAAAAATGAAAAAATTAAACTTTTTTATTTGTTATGCTTGAAATTATTATAATTTTGAGTATAATAATAGGTGTAAAAATAAAATATACCTATTTGTTTATAGGCTTTATTGTTTGAACAAGTTTTCACTTACTTAAATAATAAAGGAAAATAAGGATTTATCTATAAAGGAGAGATTATGCAAAAAGAGTTTGAACAAAGATTTGTAGACCACGAAAAAGAATTGCAGTTTTTAGAGGAGCAATACAACAGCCCCGAATCTTCGTTTGTTGTCGTGTATGGACGCCGCCGCGTTGGCAAGACGACATTGTTGCTGGAGTTCCTGAAGTCGCACCGCGATAGCCTTTACTTCCTTTCTACGGAAGAATCGGAATACCAAAACAGGCAGTATTTCAAGGAGCAAGCCGCCGCGTTCATCGGCAACCCGTTGCTAGCGCAAGCCGACGTTGACTGGAACACCATATTCGCGCAAATCGTCGCGCACGACACACCGACAAAAAAGGTTATCATTATCGACGAGTTCCAGTACATCGGGCAGTCAAACGCCGCATTCCCGTCGGTTATGCAAAAAATTTGGGATACCCAACTAAAGGACGCCAATGTTATGCTCATTTTGTGCGGTTCGCTTATTTCGCTTATGCAGTCGCAAGTGCTTGACTACAGTAGCCCACTCTATGGTAGGCACACGGGGCAAATCAAATTGAAGCAAATTCCATTCAAGTATTACGGCGAGTTCTTTCCAAATAAAACAACTGAAGAACTAATTCCGTTCTACGCCGTGACGGGTGGCGTGCCGAAGTACATCCTTTCGTTCCAAAACGACGGCGACGTGTTCTCCGCAATCAACAACCGCGTCTTGACGTCGCAAAGTTACCTTTACGACGAACCAACGTTTTTGTTGCAAAAAGAAGTCAGCGAAGTTGGCAGTTATTTCACGCTGATAAAAGCCATTGCTATGGGCAATCACAAACTCGCCGATATCGCAAGTTGTGTCGGAGTTAAGCAAACCAGCCTCACGAAATATCTTCGCAACCTCATCGACCTCGACCTCGTCGAACGTGAGGTTCCCGTAACCGAGCCCGCGCCAGAAAAATCGAAAAGCGGACTCTATAAAATCGTCGACAACTACATTGCGTTTTGGTTCAAGTTTGTGTACCCGTATAGAGCGTATCTTGAAAAAGGCGAAACAAATTACGTGCTAGAGAAAATCAAAAGTGGCTTCAAACAAAACTACGTTTCATTTGTCTATGAGGACATTTGCCGCGAAAAGATTTGGGATATGGCAGTCGAAAATCGCTGGGATTTTGAAATTGCCAAAGTGGGCAGATACTGGGACAAAGAAATGGAACTCGACATTGTCGCGCTTGACCAATCGGGCAAAAACGCGGTTATCGGCGAGTGCAAATATTCGCAAGCAGAAAAGGGCTTGAACGTTCTGCACGAACTGCAAACGAAAGCGCAAAAGCTTGCGAAGAAATGCGGCATAACGCGCACGCAACTAATAATCTTCAGCAACGGCGGCTTTTCGCAAGGCTTACGCGACGAAGCCGCCCGCAACCCCGACTTGCTTTTAGTCGAAGGGGTATGAAAAAACGTCCACTGCATAACGTTATGCAGTGGACGTTTTAATTATCATAATTATAAAATGCAACATTTTGTACATTTTTTAGAAGAAAATCTTTGTCTTTTTGATTCACCCTAGACCCAATATATATTGACAATGGAGTTATGCCAATGTCTCCATTTGGAACTTCATATCCGTTATCAATCAGTTCTTGAGTGGTAGAGTATCTAATCTCAAACTCTTTTTCAAATTTATCTTTATCTTTATAATTCGTAAAAACGTTTAAAGCATTAAATGCTTTTTCACGATATTCTGGAGATAAACGCGACAAGTTATTTATTATTGTGAACAATCCAGTAATATCAACTAGACGTTCATAATATGTCATTCTATGCAATTTATTATTTTTAAGGGTTAGATATTTTATGCATATTCCATTATAGTTATTTGCATATTTTTCCCACATATATGGTAAATCTTTTGAAGTCGTAAATGATGCAGATTTTAAAATGGTTCTTAAAAGCGACTGGAATGTTTTAAAATTTCTTTTAATTATTTCATTCCCTTCGCATTTTCCTAAAATTGTATCATTTTCGTCTGTTTGTTTTCCTACATCATTTACAAATATCTTATTGTTTGCAATTGTTAATATTTTTCTTTGGTTTGACTCCTCATTTTGGTCTTTAAATGAAACATATTTGTAGATTTCTAAATTTTCTGGAATTTTTACACTCTCAAAATATTGTGTTGCATACTCATCCATTTCATCTATTTTTTTTAGCAAAACGTCAAGATTATCATTAAGTAATAAGTCTTGCTTTTTAGAATAAAAATCATCCATTTATATTTCTCCATTTACACACTTAGAGGCAGTTTGTGTAACCTCTATGATAGAGTCATTGCTAACCTCTGAAAGGTTTACTTTGAATTTTACTGTTTTTTCATATTTATCTCCATAATGATTTTTAAACGTCAATAGAATTTCATAATCTCCAGTTGAATTTTTATTATAGGGTAATTCACCAACTAAAAACATTAAATCATTTTTAATCATAACGGCTTTACAGTGTACATCTCTTTTAATTTTGTCAGGGTTACTATAAAAGAACGTAGTCCCATTATATGTTAATTGTTTGATATCTAAATCAACGACACAATTATCAAAGTAATTATATACAAAGAAACGGAAATTTACATATTCATAATCATTTTTCTTAATTATTGAGCATTTTCTACCAAGCCGTTTTCGGGGTAGACCTCCAGCGGTGTATGGCAACTCTATACATTCAACGATAATATCTGCATATTTTTTAGCGGCAATCTCTTGTTTTTTGTATCTTTTGGCTTGGGTATATGCTATTATCCCAACGCTCAGTGTAGCAAGTCCACTTATCCAACCAGAAATTATTGTTAAGTAGTTAGATTTGTCATTGTCATTGCATCCCCATATTCCATACGCTAAGTTTGCAACAAATAAAACAAATAAACCAATTGCAAGCCAAAATAGCCAGTTAGAAAATATTTTTTTCATATTTACTCCTTTTTTAATTTATAAGACTTTGATGTTTTACGTTTAACTTTTTCTGCATTTTTGTTGCTAAATTAAATTTAGCAAAACTTCTCATTAATATATCGAAATTGTCATAATACTCATTTATTTTTTCCCACTGATTATATGACGGATGTGGTAAATATAATATATTCTTTTCTTCGAGACTGTCTATCTTTGTTTTTAATTTATTACATTTTTCTTTTGCGCAATCAAAATAGACTTGTGCAAATTTTCCACAAAGCACAATACAAAAATTTTTATTCCCATCAACAATATATTTGTCCAATCTTTCGCAAAATTGCTCAAGTATAGTTTCATCGTATTTATCTCTTTTGTTATAGATTTTTTGAGTTCTAATGTATTCCAATTTAGAATATAACTCGTTTGTGGCTTCCTTCAAGCTTTTAAATGCTGGAATTTCCTTTTCTTTCCAAGCTTCTGGATTAACTTCCAATGGGACTTGAGATACATTCATCACACAAATTTTAGGTGAATTAGTATTCTCTTTTCCTTTTGACTTTATAATTTTTCCGAATGCTTCTCCATTATCGCCAAGTAACATTTTTGACACTGATTTCCCCGAATTCCCAGCAAGGGGGTATCCTTTTTCTACCTCTTCTATATAGGGGGATTCAAGAATGAATAGGTATTCAAGTTTGTCCATTTCTTTGTCTTTGTTAAAATTAAACACATCTGCAACATAATAGCTTGGGTATGGTTCGATACAAGTTAAATATTTTTCTATTGCTTCTTTTATCTTTTTTTCATCTTCTTGATTAACTTTATCATCTTTTTTCCCACTCAAAGCTTTTTTATCAATTGATGTCCCAGTTTTCTTATTTGGTGCACTTACTTGCGATTTTTCATCTTTATTGTCGGCTGTTACATTTTCTTTGTTGTTATTGGGATTTAAATCGTTCTTTTCATTGTTTGGGTTATTATCGTCGTCCATAGTATTTTATCCTCCGTAAAAATTAATATAGTACTGTTAATAAGGTGTAAAAATAACCTGTGTGGCAAACGCCACACAGGTTATCAGTCAAATAGCCTATATTAAAGGCTATTTTTGTTAACATTTGCATCAACTGTGATTGTGAAAGTTACGTCAGTATCATCAGCAAGATCATCCAAATCAAGTGTGATTTTGATCAATTCTGCCAACTTAACGTTTGAATCAGCTGCAATCTTTGCTTTAGAAGTAAATGTGTTTGCACTTTCAGCTTTTTCGTAAAGTGAACTCAAATTAGTAGCCTGAGCAATTGTAACTGCGCTTGCGTTACTTCCTGTAGGTGCACCAACAACAATCTTTACCCAAGCATCTACACCAGATACACCGATTGTCAAGGTTTCACCTAAAGTTACAGCGCCATCTTTTTCACTAAGTGTAAATTCATATGTGTCTGATTTTTCAGTGAAACCAGCGCCCATTGTGATTGCTACATTACCACTAAATGTGATTGTACCAGTTGCTGTCTTCTTGTCGGAAAGTGCAGCGAAAGTGAATGTCAAAGCGATTGAGATTGCGAGCAAGATTGAGAGTGCAATCATTGCCAAACTTTGTTTTGAAACTTTTTGCATTTTTAATTTTCTCCTTCTTTTTCTTTTGTTTCATTTTTTTACAAGGAAAAATGGAAGAATAAAACGCAATTCTTAACACTGTTTTTAGACTGAAAAATGAAGGGAAAAACGCAATTTCAAATACTTATTCTTACAAGGGGAATTGGAAGAAGCAAAGGCAATTTTTAACGCTATTTTTGTAAGGCGGAATGAAGAAATAAACAACACATTTCAAATGTTTTTTTATAAGGGTAAATGTAGACAATTTAGACTGCTATTATTTCAAAGTACAACGTGAAAGTGAATATGATTTTAAGTACTATTTGGCAAAGGACAATGTAGAAAAAATGATACTTGTTTTTTCAAGGGGAATGGGGAAATTAATGCAATTTTTAATGCTATTTTTGCCAGTGGGGAATGGGGATGATTTGGAAAGTTTTGGCGAATTGTATTATAATTTCGGCGTTGGGCTTTGACGTTTGCGGGGGTAAGATGTACTGTTTTAGATATGTCATAGCCTTTAACAAAGGAGGAGATATGCCAAATTATGCACAGAGGGGGAAAAAGTTTTGCTCGGCGTGCGGGCGCGAGGCGGACGGGGCGGTTTGCGCGGAATGCGGGGGCGCGGTGCTTGCTAGCGGCAAGTGGTCGGTTCGGTTTAGAACATATGAGGACGGAGTTTGCGTCAATAAACGGTTGTCGGGTTTTGCGACGCGCGCTGAGGCTGAGTTGGCGTACGATGCTTACGTTGCGACACACAGGGCGGGGGATACGAATTTTCAGCGGTTGTTTGAGCGGTACTTATCGG
>CALDMJ010000116.1 GCA_937914725.1 uncultured Clostridia bacterium
AAAATGTTGTTATTATAAAAAACCTTATTTTTCAGCGGTTGACACTATAGATAATGTTCAACTAGTTTATTCTAGTGGAATAACTATGTCGACTTATCAAAGTAATACCGATTTTTCCGCATTGGTAATCACTTTTGATGTGACCGGTCATAATACAATTACGACAATTACCTGTTACGACGGTGCAATTGAGAACTCTACAGAAGTTAAACAATTATATAAAAATAAATCTAGCATTGAAAAAGCAATGGCTCAATATGCAATTGATAAAGGGAGATGAGAATAATTGCTGAGTTATCTGACTTTCGCAGTGAATAGTAGCGAAATTTAGTTTGAAAGGTATACATTTTTCGAACTAAGTTTCGTTTTTTTTGTTCTTAATTTTAGTATAATCTCAAAAATGAAAGATTGTATTATTTGACTTAGGTTGCGTCACGCACTTCCCAAAGTAAATCCCACTTTGAAATTTACTTTGAGAATTATCAATTTGTTTAAATAACAAAAATTATATTTCAAAATCGTTGACAAATGTGCGTGTATTTGATATAATAAACTTATGGGATTATGGCTCAGTTGGTTAGAGCGCAACCTTGACATGGTTGAGATCAGTGGTTCGAGTCCACTTAGTCCCACCAAAAATCGCGGTCAAAGCCGCGATTTTTGTCGTATAACATTGCATACACTAAATAGTAATAATTCAATATGTAGAAAAGTATTAAGCGGTGTAATAAAAAATGGATGTATATTAAAAATGGCGTTGTGGTGTATTAAAGTTACAAAATTAGGTTTGCTAAAGCAATGCGCAGCGTGTTGATTTTTTTATTGCAATTTGTACGTCAGGAGCGTTGCAAAAGTCTATTTGGTACACTAACTATTAGGTGTATACTACACAAAAAAGCGCATAGACAACCTATGCACTTTTAAAATCATTATTTAGATTTTTTCATAATAAAATAATCTTTGTCACCGCTAGCAACCTTAATTGTATTGCTCAATTCATATGTGACGGTGTAAACAGTGTTGTCGCTTGTCGTCAACTTGTAAGTGTCCTCTTTGGCAGCCTTGTCTTGAGTCCACGTGCCAGTGACTTCAGTCGTCGATGCTGGCGTCAAAAGCGTGAAAGTGTTGTCGCTCTTGATTACAAGTTTGAATTGTTCGTCAAGTCCCTTGGTCTTATCCGTGAGGTCTGCCGTCAATTGGGTTCTATCCTTAGTGGTCTCACCTGATGTCACGCTTTGCACCTTCCACGTACCGTCAATAGAAGTGTTGCCTCCGCACGCCGTCATCACAAAAATAATCGGCAAAAGTAGTAGCAAAACTGCTGAAATTTTCAATGTGTTTTTGATTGTTTTTATCATATTTTTCCTCCTTTATGATATAACTAATTATATCGGTTTTATATGCAATTACCAATCAAAATAGACGCAAGATATTGTCGAAAAACAAGGAGTTTGCACTTAAATTGTCGCATTCAAGTTGTCGCACTATTTTACTTTTTATGAAGGTATAACTTAAAAAAAAGTCGCAGCACTATTTGGTGTTATAGTTCATACGAGCAATCAATTTTAGAGGTGATAAGGGTCACGCAAATATAAAAGTCAAGAGGTAAAAGATGATAGAAATAAGGAATTTGAGTCACGGGTTTAGTGACAAAACATTATATAAGGATGTCAATATTACAATAAGCAAAGGCGAAAAGATAGGACTTGTTGGCGCGAATGGTGCGGGGAAAAGTACACTAATTTCGTTTTTGAACGGCACGCAGATTTGTGACAAGGGCGACATTGTGATGCAAGGGAAGTTCACCACGGGCTACCTCGACCAGTACGCAAGCGTAGACGGTGAAAAAACAATCTATGAGTACCTCTGCACCGCGTTCCAAAGTCTATTTGACCTAGAAAAGCGCGCGAACGATTTGATTGCCAAAGGGCAAGAAAATGACGATATGAAACTGATTGAAAAGGCGTCAAATATATTTGAAAGGCTTGTCGAACTTGACTTTTACGCGATAGAAAGCAAAATCAAAGGCTATGCCACAGGGCTAGGCATAGACTCAATCGGATATGAGACTAAAATGAAAGTGCTTAGTGGTGGGCAAACGGCCAAAGTAATTTTGTGCAAGTTGCTACTGCAAAATCCCGACTTCTTGATTCTCGACGAGCCAACCAACCATCTCGACGAAGCACACATTGAATGGCTAGAAAAATACTTGCAGGACTTTGCGGGAACATTCCTCATTGTCTCTCACAATACAAAATTTTTGGATGCCGTCTGCAACACAATATTTAGCGTTGAGTTTTGCCAAATAGTGCGCTACAAAGGAAATTACACGCAGTTTCTGCATCAGTATAATGAAAAAATGCAACTACAAGATAAGGCAATCGCCGCCCAAGAAAAAGAAGTTGCACGATTGACGGACTACATCAATCGCAATCGTTGCCGCACCAACACAGCAAAACAAGCACAAAGCAGGATAAAGAAACTTGATAAAATGGAAATTATCCAAAAGAACAACGAAGCGCCGCTCCCGCGCTTCAAGTTCGCGTATAAGCCACTTAACGCCTCCAGCATAATTTCAACCGAGCACCTTTCAATCGGCTACCATTATCCGTTGCTAAAGGATATTAACCTAAAAATACTAAACGGCGAAAAATGGGCAATCGTCGGCTTTAATGGACTCGGCAAAACGACATTACTAAAAACCATTATGGGGCAAATACCCGCACTAAGGGGTACAATTGAACTAGCAAAAAATGTCAAAATCGGCTACTTTGAGCAAACGCTTAATTGGCCAGAGCCCGACTTGACCGCGCTACAAATTTTGCGCAACGAGTATCCAAAACTAGAAGATAAGGTGCTGCGCTCATACCTTGCCAAAGCAGGGCTAACATCTAAACAACTGCAGCAACCAATTTCAAGTTTGAGTGGTGGTGAACAAAGCAAAGTCAAAATATGTCGCCTAATGATAGAACCTAGCAACGTCCTAATCCTCGACGAACCTACCAATCACCTTGACCCTAAGTCAAAGCAAGTCCTAGCGCAAGCAATCAAAGATTTTTCGGGGACAGTAATATTTGTCAGTCACGAAACCGATTTTGCCGAAGGCATAACCGACCGCATTTTCCGCCCGACTTTTAAAGAATAGCATTTAAATTGAGCGTGGTCATTAAATAAGAGAAGCATTTACTTGTTATAAACGTGCTTAGTCACCATTTATCTATTGAGTATCATCATATTTTTGTTTTAAAAAAGCATTGAATGCGTTTCATTCAATGCTTTTTACAATCCGTTTTCTTTCGCTTCAGTTTGCTTGTCCGCGTAAAACGCTCGCGCGTCAAGGCACTTTGGATGTTCAGCGTAAAATTCGTCAATAGTCGAATTAAATGCAGCCACAGTTCTGTCGTGCAAGTCACGCGCTCCGTCATTCTTGTCAAGTTCCGCATTCGGATAAAGCGGGTCCTTGACAATGAAACAAAGCCTGCTTTTCACCTTGTAAATTTGCCCGTTTTCGCGAATATAAGTTGTTTTGCCAATTTTTTGTTGAAGGTCATCGCAGCGTTTGTTGTTCTTTTTTGAGTTTCTACACATTTTTTTGTCTTGTTTAAATGTCAAAACGATTGGAATAATCGGCGCATTAGCCGACTGCGCAATCTTGAAAGCTCCCGTGTTGAACTCGCGAATCTCCGACTCATACGGATGCACCGACCCCTCAGGGAAGATAAGCAAAGTCTTGTCGCGTCGTAAATACTCCTCAAGTTTGCGATAACTCTTGATAGCTCCGCCAATGTCATCCGCTGTAGGATGCCCGCCAAGTGCAAGTAATAGTTTCCCTAAAAAGCTAATGCCCAAAATATCACTTTGCATAATAAATTTGATTTTGTGCCAACCAACCATTTTAGAGTAAATCAGTGCGCCGTCAAAATAATGTGCGTGGTTTGCAACCAAAACAACGCCTTTTTTGCGAAATCGTTTTAGTATTTTTTTGTTTTTTATCTTAAAGCGACCGTATTTTGCACGGGCAATTGACGGTACAACCATTTTTGCAAATCCAAACACAATGTTTTGCCACATACGATAGAAAATGTTGCGGTTTTCGAACTCAAAGTTCTTGTCAACCTTTGTCCTCAAAACATTTGTTGTGACCTTGACTTGATGATCGTTGTGCCCAGTGAACTCACTGTGCGTTGCACCGTCAGGGAAGCGCTTATAATA
>CALDMJ010000117.1 GCA_937914725.1 uncultured Clostridia bacterium
ATCAAAATAATATAAACTATAATAACTATTTTATGTGAGGGGAAAATGATTTACTTTGATAATGCATCCACAACACAAATATCAGGAAGGGCGTTGAAGGTCTACAACGAAATTTCAAAAACCTGTTTTTACAATTCGTCCAGTTTGCACAAAGGCGGAGTTTTGGCGAAAACAAAACTTGAAAAGGCACGTCAAGATATTTTGAACTGTATCAATGGGCAAGTGGGTGATAGACTGATTTTTTGTTCGGGCGCAACTGAGGCAAATAACATGGCTTTGTTTGGTTTGACAAGAAAAAATCAGTCAATCCTTGTTTCAGTTGGAGAGCATCCGTCAGTATATAATACTGCAATGTCGCTTTTGCAACGCGGTAATGAAGTTGACTTTGTCAAATTGAATAGCGAAGGAACAGTAGATATTGACGACTTTACACAAAAAATTTGCAACAAAAAATATGATTTAGTTTCTATTATGCTTACAAATAACGAAACTGGAGCAATCAATGACATTCGCTCATTGTGTGAAATTGCAAAACGGGCTAATCCCCAATGCGTGTTCCATAGTGATTGTGTTCAGGCGTTTTGCAAAATTGATGTCTTAGTGGATAATCTCGGTATTGATAGCATTTCTTTGAGTGCACATAAAATCAATGGCCCCAAGGGAATCGGTGCTCTTTATGTAAAAAAAAGAGTCGGGTTTAATCCAATAGTTTACGGTGGCGGGCAGGAGAATAATTTGCGCAGTGGCACAGAAAATTTGCCCGCAATTTGCGCGTTTGCCGAAGCGGCAATTGAAAAATGCGAAGTACTGAAATCAAATTTTGAAAATGCTGCTAGAATTAGGGAAACTATACTACGCAGATTTGACGACAAGGGATTTGAATATGAAGTAAATGGGAGTAAAAGGGGTTCACCTTATGTTTTGTCGATTTCACTTGACGGCGTCAAAGGCGAAGTATTGGTTCATAAACTAGAAATGGACGATATATACATCGGCACAGGTTCGGCCTGCTCGTCAAAATCATCTGATAATCGCATTTTGTCTGCAATGAGCAAAGAAAAAGGAAAAATTTTGGGAAATATTAGACTGAGTTTCTCAGCAAACAACACCATTGATGAGGCTGAAATAGTAGCGGAAAAAATTATTCAATATGCGACTGAGCTTCGCAATTTGTAATGTTAGTTTTTAGGTAAAGGGAAATAAGATGAATAGGGTTATTATATTAAGATATTCGGAAATACATCTCAAAGGGGCTAATCGAGGCTTTTTTGAAAGGTTTTTAATGGAAAACACGCAAAAGGCAATTATTGACATTAATGCAAAAGTTGAAAAGGGCGGAGCGCGTTATATAGTTAGTGAATACGATTTAAAAGACGAAAACAAACTAATTGCGCGATTGACAAAGGTTTTTGGATTCAATTGGCTTTCAGTCGCTGAATGCGTCGAGAATGAGCCTGAAAAAATACTAGAGTGCGCAAAAAATATTCGACTTTCAAACTGCTCATTTAGGGTTACAACGCGTCGTGCAGATAAAAAATTTCAAATTCCATCCGCAAAATTTTCAGCAATGGTCGGCGACATTATTTTGAATAACAATGACAACTTGAAAGTTGACCTTGAAAATTTTGATGAAGAAGTCAAGGTAGATATTCGCGAAAATGGACAGACATTTGTCTATCTTCACAGTATCAAATGTGCAGGTGGTATGCCAATTGGATGCGCGGGCAAGGCAATAGGTCTTTTATCTGGAGGCATTGACAGCCCTGTTGCAATGTATAAAATTGCTAGACGTGGTGCAAAAATATTTGCTGTTCATTTTCATAGTTATCCATACACAAGCGAAAGGGCGAAACTAAAAGTTATTGAACTAGCAAAAATTCTTTCGCAATACTGCGGCAAAATTAAATTGACCTTTGTTAGTTTCACAAAAGTGCAAGAAGAAATCCATAGGAAATGCAATCCTAACTATATGATAACAATAATGCGCCGCATTATGATGCGTGTGACGGAGCGCCTTGCATATAAAAATAAATGCAAAGTCATTGTTACGGGTGAAAGTTTAGGGCAAGTTGCAAGTCAAACAATGGAAGGTATTACATCTTCAAATGCGGTTGTCAAAATGCCTGTTTTGCGTCCACTTATCGGCGATGACAAGGATGATATTATAGAAGTAGCAAAGAGAATTGGAACATTTGAAACATCAATTCTGCCGTATGAAGACTGTTGTACCGTATTCTTGCCGAAGAACCCGATAATCAAGCCAAATCTTTGCCAAGTTGAGGAAGAAGAAGCAAAGCTTGACGTTGACGCACTTATCAATGAATGCTTGAGTAATTTAGAGGTAATCGAAGCAGAATAATTGAAACATTAATTTGTGGGATGGGGTTATATATTTAATTTTGATATTTTTGATTAAAGCAGTTGTATTATGGAATGATAAAAGACGGAGTGATAGTCACACTTCGCCTTTTATTATTTTAACTAATTGTGAATTGAGTATAATAGAAAAATATCATTTACATAAATGACGTTCGTAAATTTTTGAGAACTTTGTTTTCAATTCTTGAGACTTGCACTTGAGAAACACCAAGTTCTTCCGCAATTTCCATTTGAGTCCTATCTTTGAAATAGCGCAGTTGTCATCCGGCCCGTAAATATTGATATTGGCTCCTATTGCTTTCAATTCTTCTGCAATTGGCGGCAAACTGTTTATCAAGTCTTTTAGCAGCATTTTTTCAAGTTTTGAGTCCGTATCTTCATTTTTACTTTCTAGTTTCTCAGCAAGCGTTTGCGAATCATTAGAGTCATTGTTGTCATAAATTGAAACGGGCAGCCGTGTTGAGTCCAAAGCAAAAACAACATCTTGAATGTCCATAGCAAATTGTGTTGCAATTTGTTCAAGCGTGGGCGATTGCGAATGTTGAGCATTATAATTTTCTACAAATTTTTTGATTTGTGAGGCCTGCTGCTTGATGGAGCGCGATACCTTGATGTAGCCTTCGTCGCGCAAATATCGTTTGACTTCGCCTAGTATCATAGGTACGGCATATGTTGAGAATTTAACATTAAAACTTGGGTCAAATTTGTTGATGGCCTTTGCAAAACCAACGCAGCCGAGTTGATACAAATCTTCGTATTCAATTCCTTTCATCTTATAATGCTTAATCACACACTTGACCAGTGGAGCGTTTTCATTAATTAAAGTGTTCTTTGCATTCTCATCGCCGTTTTTTGCAAGTTTTAGCAAACGCAAAGTTTCTTCGTGGTCAATCATTTGCCACCATTTTGCATTGTTCAGTAATGGTTAATTTTTTTGTCATTTTTATTGTTAAGCCGCGCGCGCTGTTGTTTTTTACTTCAAGTGTGTCCATAAAACTTTCCATAACGGTAAAGCCCATACCGCTGCGTTCCTCATCAGGTTTTGTTGTATAGAACGGCTCGCGTGCCTTTTCAGGATCGCAAATTCCGATTCCGAAGTCGGTAATTGTGATTGTGACGGTATCATTTTTTAGTGCTACGTGTATTTTTATATCGCCGATGCTATCAGGGTAGGCGTGCACAACACAGTTTGTAACTGCTTCCGATACGGCAGTCTTTATGTCAATTATATCTTCTAAAATCGGGTTCACCTGTGCGCAAAATGCTGCAACTGTGCTGCGTGCAAATGCCTCGTTTTGAGAGATTGCTTTGATGTGTAATATCATTTCGTTTTTCATATATTCCTCACTTAACTAATTTTGGGCATAATCTCATATAGCCCCGTCATTTGAAAAATTTTTTCAATATGCTTGTTTGGATTACAAATAAAGATAGGGATGTTGTTTGCCTTCATTTTTTTGTATCTACCAATCAGCACGCCAATACCAGTGCTATCCATAAAATCAAGTTCGGACAAATCAATTACAATTTGTTTGGCAGTTGTCGAATTTAAAAGGGCGTCAAGTTCGTTTCTTGTAAAACCAGCGCACATTTCGTCAAGCTCGCCAGATAAACTAATATATAGAGTACTGTTGTAAAGCCTGTTTTTTATTTGCATTTTTTCCTCCGAGGTAGATAGTATCACAGCAAAAAATCAATATTATGAGAGAATTTGACAGAATTTAAAAAATTTTGTCAAAACAGTTGACAAATAAAACAAAAATCAATATAATATAAGATGTTCGCTGTTGTTATTGATTTGCGCGAACACGTGGAATTTAGGG
>CALDMJ010000118.1 GCA_937914725.1 uncultured Clostridia bacterium
TTGATATTGCGCAATTTGCAGTTGTACAAGATTTGTTAGGTGTCGATTATAAATCATTTGGCACAGGACTGAAGATATTTATTGAGGATGAGGGCAAAAAGGCGAGTGCGTTACTTGTACCGTTAAACAAAATGAACGATTTTGGCAATGGTATTTTTGCAAGCGCCGAAAATAATATGGTTGTTATCAATAAAACAATTCTTGAGTCAATGGACGACTTCAAAAAAATAGTAAACGACGTATTGAAGATAAATTATGATAATTTTTCAATTAAATGCTTTGGCATTAATGAGGATAATTTGAAAAATTATTTAATGGAATTTAAAAATAGCAACAATGTTTTTGATTATTTCACACAAACCGAATTTGGGGACAGTTTGATTGTGTTCCGCTTCCTTTCAAATGTTGCTGGCAACATAAAAGACGGCATCGTTTCAATGTTTGTCAAAGATTTGAAAGATACTTTTTACGCGTCAAAAGATGTTTCGCTTTCACGCGCAGCATTTGAAATTTTGACTTTGCGAAAAATAAAAATTAGCACTGCCGAAAGTTTTACTTCGGGGCAGGTTGCAAATACGATCATTCGTGAAAATGCAGGAGCTAGCGCGATCATTGAGGATGCCTATGTTGTATATTCCGATAAGATAAAACACAACGTTTTGGACGTTGAACTGGCAACTCTGCAAAAGTTTACAGCTGTTAGTGCTGAGACTGCTTATGAAATGATAACGGGCTTACTGAAAAAAAGTTCTTGCGATATCGCAGTTGCTACGACTGGCTATGCAAACCACGAAAACCCGCAATTGTCAGGGCTATTTTTTACTGCAGTTGGAGACAAAGATGCGGTGCACGTTTATAGGCATAAAATAAATGGCGATAGGGAATTTGTCATTAGATATGGTGCTAATGTAGCAATCTTTGAATTGATAAAAAAACTTCGCCAAAATGCTTTGAATATTTCAAATTTTGCTATATAATATAATCATATAAAGTAGAATGGAGAAAACTATGTCACAAAAAGATGAAATTCTTGAGCAGGTAATTGCCGACCTTGAAAAACAGTACGGCAAAGGCTCTATAATGAAATTGGGGGAAAAATATTATCAAAAAGTTGATGTAATTCCAACGGGTTGTATGACGCTTGATAATGCGCTTGGAATTGGCGGTTTGCCAAAGGGCAGAATTATTGAAATCTACGGTCCTGAATCATCAGGTAAAACAACAGTTGCGCTGCACGTAATTGCTGAAGCGCAAAAAATGGGAGGCGTCGCTGCTTTCATTGATGCTGAACACGCGCTTGACCCAATTTATGCTAGCAAAATTGGTGTAGACGTCCAAAATTTGTACTTGTCACAACCTGATACTGGAGAGCAAGCACTTGACATCGCTGAGTCACTTGTCCGCAGTGGTGCATTTAGTATAATTGTCATTGACTCTGTTGCTGCACTTACTCCAAAAGCGGAAATTGAAGGTGAAATGGGAGACAGCTTCATTGGTTTGCAAGCTAGATTAATGTCGCAAGCCCTTAGAAAGTTGACAGGTATCATCAATAAATCAAATACGTGCGTTATTTTCATTAATCAGTTGCGTGAAAAAGTTGGGGTTATGTTTGGTTCTCCTGAAGTTACGACAGGTGGTAAAGCATTGAAATTTTATGCTTCTATCCGTATAGACATTAGAAAAGCCGACGTCATCAAGGTGGGTGACGCTATCGTCGGAAACAAGACAAAGGCCAAAGTTGTAAAAAATAAAATGTCGCCGCCTTTCAAAGTCGCTGAATTTGATATTATGTATGGAACAGGTATTTCAAGAGAGGGCAGCTTGCTCGATACGGCTGTTGAGAAAAACATTATTCAAAAGAGTGGCGCGTGGTTTGCGTACAATGGAGATAAGATTGGTCAAGGTAAAGAGGCTGCTAAGCAATTCCTTGCCAACAATCCCGATGTGTACGAAGAAATTTATCAAAAAATCAAAGCATCCTACGATGTTATTGAAGATGGCGGGATACAATGAATGTTAAAAAAACTGCAAACTTTTGTGGTTTTTTTATTATAAATATAATATTAAAATTGTGAATATGTAGTTAACGTTATGTTTATTTTCATCTTGAGAATAGTTCGTGTTGCAAATTGGAATAAAAAAGTGCAAACATATGTTCGAGCCCTTAAATAATATCCAAATCATTATTAAATTGAGCAATTTGTCATCAAATCACAACTATTTTATAAAAGTGGGACAAATAACTTGACAAAAGTCTTAAAAAAATATAAAATTTAAGTGTACATATTTTAAAATATGTATAATATTTGTAGGAGAAATAATCGATATGCATATAGGAATGCTTTGTGGCATCGGTATCGGTGTTTTCTCATTAATTTTAATAATAATTGGTTGTTTGGCAATTGGGGTTACTGGCGGTTATTTTCTTTATAAATTAATTGTCCAGAAAAAAATTGACAATGCTACTAAATCGGCAAAAAAAATTATTGAAGACGCCATTAATGATGCAAAGGCTCAAAAAAAGGAATTAATCATTGAGGCAAAAGATGAAATTTTTAAAATGAAGGCAGACACTGACCTTGAAATTAAGGAACGTCGTCAAGAAATTCAAAAAATGGAAGATAGACTTTTGCAAAGAGAAGAATTTCAAAATAAAAAAGAGCAAAACTTAGAACAAAAACTTAATCAAATAGAACAATTTAAAGAAACATTAGATAAAAAAGAAAATTCACTCATTGAAAAAGAAGCACAAATTGTTGCAAAAGCAAATGGCATAACTGCGGAGCTAGAACGCGTTGCTGGACTTTCGCAAGAGCAAGCAAAAAACACCTTAATGGAGATGGTACGCGAAGACGCAAGAAAAGCAATCGCTGGTGAAATTAGGGATATGGAAGAAGAGGCAAAGGAAAGTGCTGAAAGGAAGGCAATTGACATT
>CALDMJ010000119.1 GCA_937914725.1 uncultured Clostridia bacterium
GACTACCGAATAAAAACGTTTGCACCGATGGGCAACAATCAAGTTTATAGCGGGGGTGTGGATATGGATAGCGTGGATGAAAATTTGATGAGTAAAGAAACAAAAAACCTATTTTTTACAGGCGAGTGTCTGGATGTAGACGGTTTGTGTGGTGGATATAACTTGCAGTGGGCAAGCACAAGCGCGATGATTGTCGCAAGCGAGATAAAAGGGGAGAAAAAATGCTACAAGTAAATGGGCTAAAACTGAAAGTCGGGTACACCGAACAAGACTTGCTAAGTGAATGTGCAAAGAAAATGCGCGCCCGCGACGGCGAAATTGTCTCAATCGAAAAATTGAAGGAATCAATCGACGCTCGAGACAAAAGCAATATCGTCTACGTGTTGAATATAGCAGTCGAAGTTATAAAAATTTCAAACATTTTGAAAACGTTTCCGTCGACCATACAGGGTTGTCGTATGAAAAAATCGCGTGTGCTAAGTGCCCCGTTGTTGTGGGGTTTGGGCCAAGTGGAATGTTTTGCGCGCTCACACTTGCTATAATGGGATTGAAGCCAATTGTTTTGGAACAAGGCAAAAATGTGGACGAGCGCAAAGTGGATGTCGAGAAGTTTTGGCGAACGGGCGTCCTTGACGAAAATTCAAATGTACAGTTTGGCGAGGGCGGCGCGGGAACTTTCAGCGACGGCAAACTCAACTCTAATGTATCTAACGATATTTGCAAAAAAGTCATCAATGAGTTTATTTTGGCTGGCGCGCCAAAGGAAATTTTTTATAAATCAAAACCACACATCGGTAGTGATAATTTGGTCAAGGTTGTCAAGAATATTCGCAACCGCATTGAAACTTTGGGCGGGCAAGTGCTATTTCAGCACCAGTTTGTCGACTATGAAGCAAAAAACAATAAGGTTTGCAAAGTTATTGCAAAAGATTTGCAAAGCAATAAATGTGTCGAATTTGAAACAGACATTTTGGCGCTTGGTGTCGGACATAGTGCGCTAAAAACATTTGAACTGCTTTATAATAAAGGCGTCAATATGCAGCCAAAGCCGTTTGCAATGGGGGTGCGAATTGAGCATAGGCAAAAGGACATCAATTTTGCGCAGTACGGCTCGTTTGGTGATAAGTTGCCAGCTGCAGATTATAAGTTAGTTGTGCACCTAGATAGCGGGCGCAGTGTGTTCACATTTTGTATGTGTCCCGGTGGCACTGTCGTCGCGTCTAGTGCTGAGAAAGAAACTGTCGTCACAAATGGAATGAGTAATTTTGCTCGAAACGAAGAAAATGCAAATTCGGCATTGCTTGTCAATGTTTCGCCCGCCGATTTTTACAAGGGCAGCGCCCTTGACGGGCTGTATTTCCAACGTTTTTGGGAAAACAAAGCATATGTTTTAGGTGGTGGGAACTATTGCGCGCCAAGTCAAACCGTCGGCGAATTTTTAGGGCTTGACCAAAACGATGATGCCGCGCGCGAAAACGCTGCTAATTGCGAAATGATCTCGTGCGGGGAAAACGCGTGTCATAACGGGAATACCGCCTGTGAAAATGTAGATGTTACCGCTACCTACAAGCCAAACGTCAAGCGCGCAAACTTGTGCGAATGTTTGCCGCCATTTGTCTATGAGAGTTTGAAGCAAGCATTGCCCGAATTAAACAAAAAAATAAAAGGCTTTGCCAATAAAAATGCAATAATGACCGCAATTGAAAGTCGCTCAAGTTGTCCCGTCCAAATCGCGCGCGATGCCACAGGGCAAGCAAGCGTGCTAGGGCTTTACCCAATCGGTGAGGGTGCAGGGTACGCAGGCGGAATCATTACAAGCGCACAAGACGGCGTTAAATGCGCTGAGCAAATCGCAAAAAATATTGAAAACTGATTTTGCCGCATAGCCGCATATTTTATAGGTTTGCTATAATAAAACTTAGCGTGTTTTACACTTTTCCTATAAATTTAACACACAAAAAATACACTTTTCCAATAATTTTGAGGGTGGAAAATACACTTTTCCAATTTTTGCGCCAAAATCTTAGAAAAAAAGCGGCTTTCAACCACCGCTTTTTTGTTTAACCTCTTATTTTGTTTCCACTCCCCAATATGCCAACACACATAGAAAGTCTAACTTCTTGTCACACACAAAAGTGACTTACGTGTAGTGACAGTACCAATACCAGTGGTATTTGCCACCAGCAGTGCGCTATCGCACTCGAGAACTAAAGTTTGTAGAAAGTATGTCTGTATGTCGTCCACGAAAATTAGTTGAATGTAGGAACAGTGACCACAGCCGTGCGCTATCGCACCCGAGAACTAAAGTTTATAGAAAGTACTAAAGTTTGCCGCCTGCTAAAGTATTTTGTGTGTAGGGAAAGTATCTGCAGTCGCGGGGCTATCCCCGTGAGTCTATAATCATTTTGTCGGAAATGAGAGCAATAAATTCACTGTTAGTAGGTTTCTCATTATTGTCATAAACCTTGATGCCGAAAATATTGTTAATGTTTTCAATCTTGCCGCGGTTCCACGCAACCTCAATAGCGTGACGAATGGCGCGCTCCACCTTGCTAGGTGATGTTTCAAACTTTTCGGCAATCGCAGGATAAAGTTCCTTTGTAATACTGTTGATAATCTCAGGATGACTGATTGAAAGTTTAATTGCCTCGCGCAAAAATTGATACCCCTTTATGTGTGCAGGAATGCCAACCGTGAGAAAAATGCTCGATATGCGCTCCTCAATTTCGCGCCTCTTGTTTTTTCCAATCGGCAAAACTTCGTAACTGTTTTGTAAATCTGCCAAATGCCTGCGCAATGTCTCACTATCAAATGGTTTTGCCAAAAAGTCGCTCGCGCCGCAAGACATAGATTTGCTGACAAACGACTCTTGTGTTAGCGCTGTCAAAACCAAAACCTTTGGCTTCCGTGTCACAAGTTTCGTCTGTATATAGTCTAGTATGTAAAACCCGTCGCGAGTCGGCAGTATTAAGTCAAGAATAAGTATATCTGGTTGTGTGCCAATTATGAGGTCAATCACTTCATCCCCATTGCTTGTTGTCCCAACAACCTCATAATCATAGTTTGTCGCAAAGTATTCCTTTAGTATCCTGCAAGAATCGTCGTCTTGTGCTATTAATAGTTTTTGTTTCATTTTGTTACCCCTAATTTTTCTCCATTTTTTTTGAATGACAACGTACCCCGTTTGTCAAACAATGCAAGTTTAGCACATATTTCGTAAAAATAAAAACAATTTTGTACAAAAACTATGATGAAATTGTACAAATTTTGTAAAAAATTGTCGAAAAATGGCAGAATATTGAAAAAATGCAAAAAATGGCACAAATTTTTCATTTTTTATAATGGACATCAAAAGTGTCGTTTTGGTCGTCATAAAGGGCAACAATAATATTTTTCAAATCGCGCTTATTTTTGATATTTAATTTTCTGAAAAGCCATGTGTGGTTCTTGCCAATGCTCGAAAGAAAATTGTCGTCAATGATTCCGTCCATTATGGCAAACTTGGTAAGTATTGACATCGGTTTTGTAACGCCAACATCTGTGACTGTCGGCTGCAAGTATTCCGCCTTGGGCAAAATACTTAAATCGCCGCTCGTCTCGAAGATTGCGTACGCAACCTGCGATATGTCGAAAATGTTTTTGTTGCGGCACATTGAAATGACGTCACTTACATCCAGTTTTGACTTTTTCAAATTAGGGTAATCAATCTTTCCGTCCGCAATAATGATAATGGGTTTGCCGCGCAAAACCTTTTTTATAAAAGGGGTCGTCCTCTCAAGATAAGTGATTGATAAACTGAGTGCAAAAAACACCGCAATCGCAATCATATAAAAGTACCACGGACTTTCAAGGTCAGTCGACCACTCCGCCGCAATACTACCAATCGAAATGCCGACCGCATAATCGACAAAATCTAGTTCCGCAATCTGTTTTTTGCCCAGCAACTTTGCAACAACAAACAACGCTACAAAACTATACACCGCATTGAGTAGCACCGTCAACCAATCATACATAGTGTTTTCCTCCGCCCCCTAGTTTGTGTATTGTCGCGTTTTTTATGCAAGTACAGGTTGAATGCTGTGCGCTGGCGCGGTCAATAAATTTATGTAACCCATAAGTTATTGAGCCCCTTCTGGCAAGGCTCGCCTTGACTGCAGGTTTGGTTTCCGTCTCACAACAATATACACGCATCAACCAACAACCACACCTGTGCCGTCTGGCACTCTCCGCTTCGGCGGCGACTGCGTCGCCAACTTCGGTCGAAATGACAATGGAGGTTAGTGGCTTACCACATTTATAAGGTTTTTCTTGATTTTGGCTACCGCATACAATGAAAGTATTACTTAACCTCTTGCGGAGAGCGAAAAAGCGCAAAGTGGCTTGACAAGCGGCGGGGCTTTCGGGTATAATGTGGGTGAGGGAAATGAGATTATGAACGAAAGATTGAATGAAGTACTAGAAAGCAAAGAGGTTTTGATTTTTGACTTTGACGGCACGATGACGGGCACGGAACATTTTAACTACCTTGTTCACAAGAAAAACTGGAAAAAGTACGGCATTGACTTGACAGAGGACGAGTATAAAAAAGTTATGGGCAAAACAGTTGTCGACCTCAAAGAGCGCATAAAGGACGACTACGGCGACATTAACGCGCAAGTATTGATTAATGAGTACGTCAATGGTTTTCTTGAATTGACAAAAAACGAGGACTTGACAATGTATCCGTTTGTGCAACAAGCGCTGCAGAACAGCGACGGCAAAAAGATTTATATTTTGTCAAACCAAAGCACGCGTATCATTGACGCGTGCATAGAGAAATGGGGAATTAGAGACAAGTTTGAAAAAATCATTTCGCTAATGGATTTAAAGGACTTAAAGAAAATTGACTACTATCGCGACACCGAAAAATACTTCGGCGCGCCGCAAGCCGACTGCGTATTGTTTGAGGACACGCAAAAGAACATCGACGACGGTATGTCGTGCGGCATATATACAGTTGCAGTCAAGCACCAGTTCAATAACCCCGTCGCGGACTTGATTATCGACGTCACGAGCAAAGGTAGCGAATGTTGCCAATGCAAATGTTGCCACAAATAAAATTTGCCATTTTTGCAATCTATTGTGCACGCCCCAAAATGTAGAAAAGTCATTCGCGAGATTATCAAACTACAAAAAATGGGTGTGTATAAGGAATTTATAGAATTAACAATTTTTGCACCAAACTGAAAATTTGCAGAAAACACTTGACAAACGACGCGGAATGCGCTATAATAACGCTTACAAGAAACTATCGCCATAGACAGCAAGTGGGTTCGCCCGCAATTGCATAGCAAACTTGCCGAGGAGATGTGTAGGTAAATTTAGCGCAACTATGCAGGGTTTTTGCGCATTGTACTCTATGCACTCATAAAGGCATAGAGTTTTTTGTAAACTATAGTAAGGAGGATGGAAATGTCTGCTAATCTTGAAAAGAAAAAACAGATTGTAGAGGAAATCAAGGACAAGGCTCAAAGAGCAAAATCAATTGTTTTCATCGATTACAGCGGAATGAATGTCGCAAATGACACGAAGCTTCGTCGTGAATTTAGAAAGAACAATTGCGAATACAAAGTTTATAAAAATAGACTTGTTTTGCGCGCTTTCAACGAACTTGGACTTGAAGGCTATGAAGAAAGATTGCAACACACATTGGCTGTCGCATTCAGTTATGATGACGAAGTCGCTGTAGCAAAAGTTGCAAAGAACGCACTTGCCGACAATCCTACAATTTCAATCAAATTTGGTCTTGTAGATAAGCAATTTATTGATGAAGACGGAGTCAAAGCACTTGCAGAACTTCCATCAAGAGAGGTTTTGGTTGCAAAATTGCTTGGTATGCTCAACGCGCCAGCAACTCAACTTTGTCAAGTTTTGTCTGCAAACGGCAGAAACTTGGTTTGCGCACTCGACGCAATCGCAAAGAAGAACTAAGCGCTTAAGCGCATAAAAATTACAACAATAAAAAATGGAGGAATTTATTATGGAAATTAAAGAAATTGTTGAAGTAATTAAGGGTATGACCCTCACACAAGTAAGTGAACTTGTTAAAGCACTTGAAGAAGAATTTGGTGTTAGCGCTGCTGCTCCAGTAGCAGTTGCTGCTGCCCCAGTTGCTGGCGCTGCTGCTCCAGCTGCTGAAGAAAAATCAGAATACACAGTTGTATTGAAAGCAATCAACGCAGAAAAGAAAGCAGAAACAATCAAAGTTGTAAAGGAACTCACAGGTCTTGGTCTTTTGGACGCAAAGAAGCTTGTTGACGGCGCTCCTGCAACAGTTAAAGAAAACGCATCAACTGAAGAGGCTAAAGAAATGAAAGAAAAACTTGAAGCTACTGGTGCTACAATCGAACTTAAATAATTTCATCTTACTTCTATAGTAAAACCGCTGCTCGGCATACCGCCCCAGCGGTTTTGTATTTTACAAAGTTTTTGCTATAATATATGTGGAGACGATTGTATGGAAAAGTTTACGTATGATGATGTAATATCAAGAATTGGTTATTTTAGAAATAGGGCAAACCTTAGCGCTAGGGAAACAAGTTTTAGGTTGGACAAAAGCGAGTTATATGTGACAAGGATTGAAAACGGGCAAATTGCATTGAAGGTAAGCACGCTACTAAATTTGATTGATATTTTTAATATTAGTGTTCAAGATTTTTTCTATTTGGGCAAAGACTATAATGAGGAAGATAAAAACATTTTGGAATTATTTGGTAGGTTAACTCGCGAAAACAAGCAGTTTGCTATTGATTTTTTGAAGAAATTGCAGTAAAGATTAGACACCTGCTACTCAAAATACTTGTTAAATGCTGCAATTTTTGATATAATGGTGTATTCAAAATAGGAAAGTAGTCATATGATTTTTAGTTATTTTGATGGCTTGACTGCGGGAGAGGCAATTTTGCTTTTGATCGCGTATGTCATTGCCATTGTGGTGGCGATAGTGCTGCACGAATTTAGTCACAGTTATGTCGCGGTCAAAATGGGTGACAATACGCCAAAGGCGTATGGGCGATTGACGCTTAACCCGCTTGCACATTTTGACGCGATAGGGTTGATTTGCTTTGTGCTTGTTGGCTTTGGGTGGGCAAAGCCTGTGCCGATAAACACGCTCAATTTCCGCAATCACAAAAAAGGCGTTGTCGCCGTTTCGCTTGCGGGAATTACGACCAACATTATCATTGCGTTCATTAGCGCGGGGTTGTTTGTATGTGTGTCAAATTGGATGCCCGATAGTATGTTTAGATTTTTCCTTTCATACCTATTTGGGTTTGGAATGACAATCAATTTGTCGCTCGCGGTGTTCAATTTGTTGCCGATATATCCACTTGACGGGTTTAATTTCTTGAACGCCTTTATGCGATATGACAACAAGTTCGTCGATTTCAATATGCGCTACGGACAAATACTGCTACTCATTTTGGTAATCTCACAACTTGTTGGGCTTGTGCTTGGATACGCGGTCAACGGCATTGTTTGGGTGTTTGAGTGGTTTTGGAATTTGATTTTCTAAAGGAGTTGAGATGAGTGATTCAAAAGAACAAGAGTTCGTGCAAGACGTCGGCGAGAATGACAATGTGATGTTGTCAAACGCTGAATTTCTTGAACAATACGAAAATGGGAAAGTGGCGGACGCCGCGTCCGCACTCACTAATGCTGGCACGGACGTTGATGCTAATACGGAAACTTGCGAAAATGAAACCACTGTCGCAAACGCTGACGACGCAAACGCTGCGTCCGATAATGAGCATAAGTATGACATCAAAAATTTTGATAATCCGTATGAACTTTTGCTCGCAATTATGGACGACAATAAAGTCGACCTCAAAACGGTCGTTTTGAGTGAAATAACTGACGAATACCTTGAATATATCAGGCAATCCGATTCAATCGACTTAGAGCAAGCGAGCGAATTTTTGGCGGTGGCGGCAACACTGCTTGAAATCAAAGTCAAGGCGCTATTGCCGAAACCTGAAGAGCCAAAAGAGGATGAAGTCGACCCTGAAAAAGAATTGTTGCGCAAGATTGAAGAATACAAGATTATGAAAGAAGCGGCAGTCGAATTGCAAAAGATTGAGGATATCGATAGGTTCTATAAAGAGCCTGACGAGTCTGTCAACGACTTTAGGTACGTGCTAAAGCAAATGAATATGGACAATCTTTTGAACGCGTTCACAAAGATGATGATAAAACTGCAGCAAAAAACAACTGTTAGTGTTGAGCGTAAGATTGAGAAAGATCGATTCACTGTTGCGGAAAAAATATTCACTTTGAAAGTGGTTTTGAACGAGAGACAGCAAGTTCACTTTAGCGAAATGTTTGACAGCGACTATTCAAAAAGTGAAATCATTTCGACATTTCAAGCAATGCTCGAACTAATGAAACTGCAGTTTATAAAGGTCACGCAAGCCGACTTGTTTGAGGATATTTTGATAATCAAAAATCCTGATTACGTTGAGGGACAAGCAACAGAAAAAATTGATGAGTATGAGGAATAATTATGGATAGATTAGATAATTTAGACGAAATTGTGATGTCGATACTTTTTGTGGCGGGTCAGGGTGTCGAAATTGAGGACATAGCGTCAAAACTTAATGTCAGCGTCGATAGAGTCAAGTCGGCAATTGACAGTTTGAAACAAAAATATGTCTCGCCGAGCGGCATCAATGTCATCTCGTACAAAAGTAAAGTCCAACTGTCGTCAAACCCAGAGTATTCCGACTTTATTGCCGATGTTTTGAACCCAATAAAAGAAAAAGCGCTGACAAAGGCGGCGCTCGAAACAATGGCAATCATTGCTTATAAGCAGCCAATTACAAGACTTGAAATTGAGAGTGTCCGCGGAGTGTCAAGTGACTACGCAATACAAGTGCTGCTGGGACATAATTTGATTGAGGTCGTCGGCAGAAAAGACGTTGTCGGCAAGCCGCTGCTGTTTGGAACGACGGAAGAATTTTTGAAGCGCTTTGACTTGACGTCACTTGACGATTTGCCAAACTATGAAACGTTACTTGAAAGAATACAGATTTTGAATGTAGGGAACACAACTGAAAGTATGTACAACGAGTACGACATAGGCGACGGCGACGAGGATGACGAGCATATGGATGACGACACCGCTATAGACGAAACTAGCGAAGTCGATAGCGAAATTCAGCAAATAAAGGACGAAATTGAGGACGCTGATATCGACGCGAGTGAAATCCCAGAACACTTGAAAGGCGAAGCCGACGTTCAATATATTTGTTAATTTTTTTTGTAAAACTGTTGCAAAAATAAAAATAATATGTTACAATATAGTATAATTTTTTACAAAAATGTAAAAAATAAAAAACAAAAGAAAAAATTATAGGAGAAAATGTATTATGCTTTACACTGAGGAGCAACTAAAAAAGTACAGTATCTATCAATTGAGATTTCTAGCAAGACACGTTGGTGTTAGGTCACCAACCACAAAGAAAAGAGAAGAACTGATTGAAAAGGTTTTGGCAATTCAAAATGGCGAGGAACAACCATACTATGCGCCAAACAACAAGGGTAGACCCGCAAAAGGCTGCTTTATGCCGCTTGAAAATAGTGAGTCCGCAATTGTCTATGGCGTCGAGGGTGATATGGACGGAGACGTCGTGTTCAAAAAGCGCATAGCTGAATATGATGCTGGCAATGTCGCGCGCGTTTCGGGCTTTGTGCTTGAGAGCAACTATCAATATTTCTTGATTAGTTTTGACAACCCGATGACGGTTGAGCGCGTTGCGTTCCTTTCCAAAGATTTTGCCGACTTGAACGGGATTAGAGAAGGAGACAAACTTGTTTGCGAAGCAAAGTATGATACCGACCTTGAAATGTTGGTTGTTCAAAAAGTAATAATGATGAACAACCGCGAGTTTGACGGTAAAGAAAGACCACTGTTTGAAGAAATAGCGCCAGTTTTTACTAAAGGGAAAATCGATTTTGAGAGCGAATATCCTGTCGTCAATGAAATAAAAGGAATAGCACCACTTTGCTATGGCGACCGCGGGTTGATTGTAGGCAACAAGCGTTCGCGACTATATTCGGTGGTTTTGCCTGTCGTGGCAAGCGTTTGCAGCGCCGCAAAAGTAGTTTTGCTAGCGCTTAATGAAACGCCTGAACGCATCGACGAAATAAAAAAGTTGAGTGAAGACAATTTTCAACTTTTCTATAGCGCGTTTAGTGACGGCCCAAGTAGACAGTTCTATGTGCTAAAAATGGCAATCAATTATGTTAAACGCCTTGCCGAAAGTGGCGAAAATGTTATTTTGTTCATTACAGATTTGGCGGACGTTTACCAAGGGAACTTGGACACCGAAGCAATTTATTCAATCAAATCATTTTTTGCAATGGCGCGTAATTTTGCGGAAAGCGGCTCTTGCTCAGTCGTCGGCGGATGTTCACCGGAATTTTTTGCCGAACACAGTGATTTCGACAACTTTATGGACTTTTTGTGGGTTGAGGAACACGACCAACTTAGTAAGGAAAAAACAGTTCGACACGATAAATAGGTGTCGCATATAATGTAGTAGGGGTTTTGCACAAGGAGCAAACTATGGAACTAACTGATGCAATCAAACTTAGGCAACAACAGTACTTTGTGGGCTACATCCCTGAGTACGACCCCTATAAGACAGGGCGTCGCCAATGTTGCGGCAGATGTCCAAAACAAAAATACAATATTATAAAAAAATAACGCAACATAACTTTGCGAAAATGGAAATGAGACACCTAAAGACTGTGTCTCATTTTTTGATTTAATTGGGGTTATTCACAAATTAGTTGCTATGTACATTAAATAATAAAATTGTTATATTTAGTTGAATATGATATTTTCAACTATTTTGTTATAGAGTTTGAGTTTTGGCGGGTGGCGATGCGGTCGATTGTGGCGCAAATGTAGTTGTAGAGTGCGCTGCCTTCCGTGTAGTCGGCGGGCGCTATGGCGCTGACGCGGTTGTCGTTTAGCAGTTTTTGCGCGCGCTCCTTGTTTTCGCCGTAGACGGCTACGCTGTGTCCGCCTTTGTTCTTTACAAGTTTCATTGACGGAATGTCCGTTTCTCCGTCGCCAAAATACACGATGTTTTCAAACGGGACATTACGGTGTTCCTTGTTTGTTTTGTCATAGATTGTTGCGTCGTATGTGTTAAATTTACCTTTAGAAATTCTGTATATGCACTCCGTTTTTTCGACGGATGTGATGACGTTTGCAGCCCAAACGGGTTCGCCGTTTTCGTAAATGAATGTATTTGCGTATATCTTTTGAATGTGTGGCGCAATCGAAATGCGACTGATAAGTTCTTTGTCGCCTGCTGACACTATATAGTGCTGAATATCAAATCCGCGCGCCTTGCCATAGGCATTGATTTTGTCAAACCATTCAGTGACGCCGTCAAAGTATTTGACGTTGCCCGCGCATTCGTCGTAAATTTGAGCAAAGGTTTTTCCTGTTTCTTTGGCATACTTTTTCATTGAACGCACTAGCACATACGTAAAATACAAGTTTGGCGTTGCGTCATTTTCGACTGACTTTTCAATAACGTCGGGCCATTCGGTGAGCAGGTCTAGGTTCAAAATTTTTTCAAAACATTGATTATAGAGATAACCGTTGACAAGCGTGCCGTCAAGGTCGTAAATAAATGCGATATTTTTCATAGTTTCTCCTTAATACATATTTTAGTAAATTTATGTTAATATGTCAATATCTATGACAAAAGTTGGCAGTGGTGTTTGCCAACTTTTTGTGTGCTTGTGCTAGATTTTATGATTAAATTTTATGAAAGGAATTTTATTAACGCTTCCTTTTTATCTTCTGGAATTTTTTTGATTAAGTCCAAAAGTTGTTTGTCCGCTTGATATGCGTCCATATCTTCGTGAAAAAATTCTTCAAAACTTGAGTCGCACGCCTCTATGATGTCGTTGATGACGCCGATTGTCGGTTCAAAGTCCTTGCGGTATTCAAGACGATTGATATACGACGGGTTTTTGCCGATAGAAAGGCTAAGTTCGCGCGCGGACAAGCCTTTCTTAGTCCTAATGTGACTAATTCGGTCGATGATTTCATTTAATTCCACTGTTGTACCTCCATAACAATAATTTTATCAATATTTATCATTGACAATGGCGGATGTCGCAACTCAAAAAATACATATAAATATATAAAATATATACAAAAAAGTATACAAAACACTTGACACACTGCGAATTTTGTGGTATTATTAATCGTAATACTAAAGGAGGAAATGTAAATGAAGTTTACTAAAAGGAAATATTGCCCAAACTGTATGCGAAACGTTGAAGGCGTAAAAAAACTATCTGGAGTTTACGTATTGCTTACTGGTGGGATGTCATTACTTGGTAAAAAGTATGTATGCCCTATATGTGGCTGCAAAACACTTGATAAGCCTAAGACGGACGATGAAGTTCGCAAAATTAGGAATGGCTGATTCCACAAAATCTCACAATTTGTTTCTGTAAAGATTATATCCTAGATAAAATCAGATACCCAGTGCAAAAATGCCTCAAATAACCGACCTATCCTCATTTTTGCACTCATCCATTTTTGCTCCCCGCTCTATCCCTTGCGGGGAGCACTTTTTTATTGAAATTAAATATATTTAAACTTTTGAAATAAATGAAATTGCTTAATACGATTGCCTCAACTCTTACTAGGAAATTAGATTTGAGAATAAATAAGTTTTAACGTTGCTGTATGTTGTTATATTCAAACAAAAATATAGTTTACATTAAATGTGAACTATGGTAAAATAATAAATGGGAGATAACTATGGAAACAAGAGTTAAAATTAAGAAGTTAGAAAAAGTGGCAGGATCAAAATTTTTGAATTTATACCACATTTTTTATGACGCTGACGGCAAGGAAATTAATTATTATATGGCGTCGCGTCGTAGTATAGACAAACTTAAAGTCACAACAAAAGAAAGGCGTGCAGATGTTGTGCGCATTGCGCCGTATGTGAAAAAGGACGGGAAAGTGTTTGCCGTAGTCACAAAAGAATATCGGTTTCCAATTAACGATTATGTGTATTCGACGCCCGCAGGTAACATTGACGCAGGTGAAACGCCCGAACAAGCCGCAGTGCGTGAAGTTGGGGAAGAAATCGGCGCAAGGGTAAAAAGAATTGTTAAGATTGACGACGCGTCATATTCATCAGTTGGTATGACGGATGAAGCGATCGCGTGCTTTGTCGTCGAAGTAGAACATTTTGAAGAAGCGCACTTAGAGCCGAGTGAATTTATCACTTACCAACTTGTGCCAATGGATGAACTAATGCATTTTACAAACGAAAAAGTTTTCGACTTGCAAGCAAGGCTAGTCTTGAAAACGCTTGCCTATGAGTGGAAACTCAAAAAACATAATGAAAACGATTTAAAATTTTAGCAATTTATCTACAAAAATGGGGCAAGTGTCGACTATCTATACACGATTTTATAAATATACGCCTTCAAAGTATTGATTTTTTATCCAATATTTAATATAATTTTAATGCAAAGAAAAATGAAGTGGCAGTTTGCCGCTTTATTAATTTATATAAATAAAGGAGAGAGAAAAATGTTTGAAAAATTTGCAAATTTTGTAGTAAAATTTAGATACTACTTATTCGGCATATTTATGGCATTGGTTGTCGCAAGCGTCTTTATGATTCCGCACGTAGGAATCAATTACGACTTTACCAAATACCTACCTAACGACTCTAGCACAAAAGTTGCGCTTAAAGTTATGGAGGACGAATTTGGAGCAAGCGGCACTGCCTCAATTATGGTCGAAAACATTACGGCGGAAGCCGCAACAAAACTTGCTCAAGATATTGTGAGTGACGTCAAGGGTGTCGCAACAATTTCATTTGATGCAGACGACACGTCTTGCTATAAACAAGACGAAGGCAAAGAGGCGGGCAAGGCATTGCTAAGTGTATTTTTTGAACAAAGTGACTATAGTCCTGAAACAAAGCAAACAATAGAGAGTTTGAGGGAATACCTTGACAGCTATGATTTTGCGCTTGGAGGTTCTGCGGTTGAAAACTCAAGCAATCAGGATGCAATCGGTAAAGAACTCGGCATCATATTGTTGATTGCAATCGCAATTGTTATTTTGGTGTTGTTCCTCACATCGCGTTCGTGGCTAGAACCACTTGTATACTTGATTGTTATCGGGTGTTCAATAGTCATCAATATGGGAACAAACCTTGTAATGGGTGAAATTTCGTTTGTTACTCAGTCGATTAGTTCGATTATGCTAATCGCGCTCGTTATGGACTACTGCATCGTGCTTTGCCACAGATACAGAGAGGAGTCCGAAAAGGGTGTCGACGCAAAAACGGCTATGACAAAGGCTCTATCGGGCTCGTTCCTTGCCATCGTCGCAAGTTCGCTCACGGTCATCGCGGGCTTGGTTGCGTTGATGTTTATGGAGTTTACAATCGGCTTTGACATCGGTATGGTTTTGGCAAAAGGTGTGTTCATTGGCGTTTTGGCAGTATTGTTCTTTATGCCTAGCATAATAATGATGCTTGCTAAGGGAATCGAAAAAACGCGTCACCGCAGTTTTATGCCTAAAATGGACAAAGTCGGCACATTTGCAAAGAAAACGCGTTTCATTATGCCTGTTCTATTTTTGTGTATCGTTGCAGTTGGTGTATACTTCCAAAGCAATGTAAACTTTACATATGTTGTAGAAAGCGGTTCAAAGGGCAGCGCGGTTGCCATTGACCAAGCAAAAATCGAAGCAACATTTGGCAAGCAAAACACGCTTGTTGTTATGACAAAGCAAAACAGCAACAAGGATGAGGAAGTTGCAGCGGAACAAGCATTGTATGCCTACATTGAAAACTATTTTAGTGACACCGAAAAGTTTGACAAAAACTATGTCACATCAGGAAAAGGGCTTGCAGCAAGCAAACTATATAAAACAAAGTTGACAAAAGCGCAAATTCTCACAAAGTTTGAAATTAGTGACGATGAAACAATCGCAAAAATTGACGAATTGTTTGAAAGTTTTGGCAAAAACCCAGCAACGGATTCATTGTTCCTTGCCGACATTGTGACGGCGCTCCACAACACGCCAGCAATAATTACTTCTGCAGTAAACAATAACATAAATGCGCAATATAGCGCAATCGCGGCAAACAACTTGTATGTTGAGTTGAACGCAACTGCAGCGCAACAAATTTACCAACTTTCAAGCCAAGACGCAATGAACGACGTGTTCAAAGCAATTTTGGGCGTAGATACTTTAGCAGAAGATGCAACAGTCAAAAACTACAAAGTTTTGGCATATTTGTATGAACACAATATTGAAAACCGTGCTCAAGTAGACGCAGTAAAAAATGCGTATGAATCAGCAGCATTTGAAACATTGACAACAACAGCAATTGCTGAAGAATATGGTTTGACAAGTGAGCAAATCGCGGACATTTTCGCATTTTACGGCAAAGATGCTACGGCTGAAAATGCTACAATCTACGCTTTGGAATTTGCTGAGTACGCAAAAAATAATGCAGCAGTTCCAGCACGCATTGCTGCCGTCAAGCAAGCGACAATCGACGGATACTATGCAGCACTTGCAACCGCACAAAATTCGCTGGTTGGGGCAAACTATAATAGAATGCTTTTCAACCTCGACCTAGAAGTTGCGGACGAAAAAGCGCTTGACTTTATTCGCGACTTGAGCGAATACTTGAGCGCACACTTTGAAAGCGCCTACATTGTTTCTAATTCTGAAAACGTCATCAACACAATGGATGTCTTTAGCACCGATAGATTGAAAACTGACCTTATCACAGTATTGTTGATTTTCTTCATCGTATTGTTGACATTTAGGTCTTTGAGCATTCCAATTGTTTTGGTACTTGCAATTCAAGGCGCAATTTGGATTAACCTCGGCATTTCAAGCATCGCGGGCGACAGCGTATACTTCATTTGCTACTTGCTCGCAATGGCAATTCAAATGGGCGCAACAATCGACTACGCAATCTTGCTTACAGATAGATATATCACGGCACGCCACAAACAAAACAAGTTTGAAGCAATCAAAACCGCAATTGGAAAGTCGTTCACAATCGTCATTACAAGTGGAACAATTTTGATTTTTGCCGCATTCACAATCGGTTGGGTATCAACAGTTCCGCTGCTAAAATCAATCGGTATCCTTGTTGGACGTGGCGCATTGCTATCAGTCATCACAATCTTGTTTGTCCTACCACAATGCTTGCTAATCTTTGATAAAATCATTGAAAAAACAACTTTGAAAGCAAAGTTTGCGCCATTAGCGGCAGGCACGGCAAACAACACAACCGTCGTCGAAACAAACGGGCAAGTTGTCGAAAATGTAAACAACGACACAACTGCATCCGAAAATGACGAAATAAAAGATTCTTCAAACGAAGTTGATGCGGAAGAAACAACGAAAACTGAAGAAGTTGTCGAAAGCACGGAAGAAACGCCAAAGCAAACAACAGCCGTAAAGAAATCTGCGACAAAGCAAACAACAAAGAAAGCGGAAGCGAAAAAAGCGACCGCAAAAAAAACGACTTCAAAGCAAACTGAAGATAATAAAGCGGAAAATAAAAAAGTGAGCGAGAAGCCTGCTAGCAAAACAAAAACGACTAGCACAAAATCCGCGACAAAAAACGCTTCCAAAAAGACAACTAAAAAATAAATAAACAATGCAAACTGTAGGCATTTAGCCTACAGTTTTTTAACAAAAAAATACTATATTTTTGCTGAAACCTATATTTTTACAAGCATAATGTAAAATGCAATATTTTGTAAAAACGGTTCAAACATTTGCTAAAGTGGGCAAATTGTGGTATAATAATGCTTGATTTTAATTAATTTAGGAGTAAAAAATGCAAAGAACTTATATTAGCGAAACGAAAGCGGGTGAAACCCAAAAAATTCAAGGGTTTATCGATAAAATTCGCGACCAAAAAACAATGCAATTTATCGTTGTGAGAGACACGACGGGCAAAATTCAAGTTACGGTTGTAAAATCTGAGCAACCTGAAATTGCCGAAATTTTTACGGGACTAAACGTCAACTCAGTTGTCACGATTGAAGGGAAAGTTGTCGAAAACCCCGCAGTTAAAGCAGGCGGTAAAGAAATTTTGCCGACAAGCGTTGTTGTCGAAAGTGCGGCTGAGGTTTCGCCAATCGACGACTCTACTGCGATTGATATGCGCCTTGACTATCGTTGGATTGACCTTCGCGACGAGAAAAAATCATTGATTTTCAAAATTCAAACTTGCTGCGCAAAGGCGCTCCGCAATTTCTTGCTTGAAAGAAAGTTTGTCGAAATTCACACACCAAAAATTATTGCTGCCGCAAGTGAAAGCGGTGCCGATGTTTTTGAACTCAAGTACTTCGACCGCAAGGCGTACTTGGCACAAAGCCCACAGTTCTATAAGCAAATGGCTATGGCAGCGGGGCTAGAACGCATTTTTGAGTGCGCACCAGTTTTCCGCGCGGAACAAAGTTATACGTCACGCCACGCAACCGAATTTACGGGCTTTGATATTGAGTTTAGTTATATCGACTCTTTTGAAGATGTAATGAAACTTGAAGAAGAACTTTTGACTTATATGCTCAAGTGTGTCAAAGAAGAATACGGCGAAGTTATTGCAAAAGAGTTTGGGAAGGAAGTAATTGTGCCAACAACACCGTTCCCACGTATGAAACTCAAGGATGTTTATCAAGAACTTGAGGATCGCTACGACTATATTGTCGACGACATTGAAAAGGGCGACCTCACAACCGAAGCGGAAAAACTTGTCTATAGACTTGCCCAAGAAAAGTATAACAGCGAGTTTATGTTTGTGACCGACTATGACGCAAAACAACGCGCGTTTTATCATATGAGAAAAGACGGCGTGCCACAAGGTTATGACCTCATATGGCGCGGCGTTGAAATTACAACAGGTGCGCAACGCGAACATAGATACGAGATTTTGAAAGAGCAGGCGGAAGAAAAGGGCTTGAAGAAAGATGTTGAATTTTATCTTGAGTTCTTCAAGTATGGCTGCCCACCTCACGGCGGTTTCGGTATCGGGCTTGACCGTATCACAATGCTACTGCTTGACATTCCTACAATTAAAGAAGCAATGTTCATCTTCCGCGGGCCAAATAGATTGCTTCCGTAGTCGGGGATGCAAGGGTATTGCTTTAACAAAGAATTAATAAACATAAAAAAGTATCAATTTTTAAAGAATGCGGGGAAACGTCCTTGCATTTTTTTAAAGGAGAGTATATGGAATTAAAAAGTAGAAATGAAATTGAAGAAAAGTATAAATTTGATTTGACAAAGTGGTGTGCAAGCGCCGACGAATATTATGAAAGGCTAGAAAAAATGCACAAACAACTCTCACATTTGGAGTTTTACAAAGGCAAACTTGGTGACCCCGACAAATTGTTTGAATACAACAAGTATTTTGAAAGTATCTATCTTGAACTTGAAACGCTTGGTTGTTATGCAAACGCCTTATTTGATATAGATAGTTTGAACAACGAATATACCAAAATGTGCAACGCACTTGAAAAAGTGGAAGTAGAATTTGGTAAAAAAACAGGCTTTTATGCCGAAGAATTGCGTAATTTAGGCGAAAACTATTTGAAAGACATTGTTGAAAATGCAAAGTTTGTTGATTACAAATTAGAGATTGAAAAATTTATTGAAAATCTTCACCACACGTTGTCGGAGCGCGACGAGCATATGCTTTCCGAAATGTCGAGTTTTACAAATTTTGCGTCAAATTTTACGGTGTTTCTTGATGGTGAAATGCACATAGACAAAATCGCGGACTGTGGCGGCAACTTGCACGAAATGCAAATTTCAACCTATCCATCATTTTTGCGTAAAGAAGATAGAGTGTTGCGCAAAAACGCGTTTTTTGCATTATCAAACGCCATAAAAAACTCCAAAAATACATTGTTTGCTTTTATTACAAACAGTATGAAGCGTGTCGACTTTATAAACAGGCTCAAAAAGTATAATAGTGTGCTTGAAAGCGAACTAAATGAAAACGACTTGCCTCAAGAAGTTTTTGACAAAGTTTTAAGTAAAGCAAAACAATATGGATATTTGAAAAAAGAATACCAAATTGCGGCAAAAAACATTTTGGGCGTCGATGAACTTATGCCGTGGGATATGGGGCTTCCACTCACAAAGTATAACCCAGATGTGACTTTTGAGGATGCAAAAGGAAAACTCGCTGAGGCAATTAAGTGCTTGGGTAACACATACACGGATGCACTTGAAAAAGCATTTGCGGAGCGCTGGTGCGATATTTATCCTAGCAAAGGCAAGAGTTCTGCCATTTATTGTAGCGCTATATATGGGACAACACCAATAATGCATTTTAATTGGGAAAATAGCGCGGACGACATTTTGACGTTTGCGCACGAGTTTGGACATTCGGTGCAAGCATTGATTACGGATGCTAAACAACCTTATAATCTTTCCGAAATGCCGTGGTGCTTGGTAGAAGTGCCTAGTTTGACGGTCGAAACAATCACGTACCTATATTTGGTAAACAACGCTCAAAGCGACGACGAAAAATTGTTGCATATGCAAAATTATCTAAAAACATTGCGTGCAAATATTTTCTCAGGCTCAGCTGATGCGGAACTAGAAAGATATATGCGCACAAACTTGCGCGAGGGAAAAATTCTCGACGTCGAAACGGTCAGCGACTTTGTCCAAAATCTTGACAAAGAAAATACGATTTTGCCAAAATTTGATGAGGCAAAGTATAACTGGATGAGCGACGGGCATATTTTCTCTACGTACTACAACTATAACTACACGCTTGATATGCTGATTGCTTGCTACTTTGCGCAAAAAATTTATGCAGGCGATGAAAAAATTTTGAATGACTTTATCACACTTATGGAAAACGGCGGCAGCAAGAAAACAATGGACCTACTTTCTGACAGCGGCATTGACCTACTTAGCGACAAAATTTATGACGAAGCGTTTGCTTTCTTTGAAAATACGCTGAACGATTTTGTTGCACTTTCGGAGAGAGTAAAAGAAAACAATGCGGCAAGCAAAACTCAAGTGAATAAGTGATTAAGAAATAAACAACAAAATTGTTATTATAATATTATTACGATTAGCGCAAAACAGTGACTTATAGCATTGCTGCGCTTTTTTTTGTGCCGAAAAATTTGCTTAGTGAATAAAATGAACTAGGAGAAAATTATGGCAATACTAAACAAGGCAAGTTTGCGCTCAAACATTGCCGACCCAGCAGGGCAAAAAACGGAAGTTACAAACCAAAGCAACACGCACAGGGTCAACAACGTCAGCACGGATATTGAAATTCAAAAAAGCGTGTCAAAAAGCTATGTTGTGCCTGAAGAACAAATCACAGTGACAACAACATTTACAAATAATACGGACGTCGATATTTTAAACTTAAAGATTAAAGATGTTTTGGGAGACGGCGCGCAGTTTGTCGAAAAGAGCGTCAAAGTGGGTGGCGTCCCGCGCGAGGAACTAAACCCAATAGACGGCTTTGACCTAGATGTGACGCTTGGCGGGTCGGGCGGCGACTTTAGTATTGAGTATCAAGTTTTGGTCGACAAAGTGCCGACTGAGTGGAACTTTAGTGACGTGACGCAAGCACAACTCACGCTCGACGGCACGCTTTTCACGCTAAATTCAAATGAGGTGCAAGTTACTATCTTGGAAAACGAAATTTGGTTGACAAAAACCGCCAGCGCGAAAGCAGTAAAGCAAGGCGATACCTTGACATACACAATCGAAATCGCAAACACGGGCACGCTGAAAAACACCGACCTATTCTTTAGTGACCCAATACCCGCAGGCACAACATTTATAGACGGCAGCGTGAAAATCGACGGCACAACTATGGCGGACTACAACCCCGCAGCAGGTTTTGCGCTTTCCGACCTCGACCCCGACGCAACAATTACAGTCGAGTTTTCGGTCACGGTAGACTAATATGACGCCAACGAAACGACAGTTTATTTTTTGGTGGGGAAACTGTCTTTTCTTTTTAGTTAATATAAAATGCAAACTGATGCAAATATTAAAGAAATATTATTTAGTATATTTTAGTGCGGACAGTAGGTATAAAATGCCTTATAAAATTGTTGAATGGCTTTCGTAATGAGTGTTTGTAAAAAAAATTATAATTTACCACAAATTGCACATAATTTAGTTTGAAAACATCTCTAGATGTTGTATACTTTATTAAAGCGAGTTGCTTTTTAAGGAGACTTTTTATGAAAAAAATTAAAATCGGTATTAATGGATTCGGGAGAATAGGTAGACTTATTTTGCGTGCTGCGGTTGAGAACTTTGACGACATTGAAGTTGTCGCAATCAATGACCCATTTATCAGCGCTGAATATGCTGCATATCTTTTTAAGTACGACACAGTTCACGGCACATTTTGTGGCAAAGTGACAAGCAAAGAAAACACTTTGATTGTCAATAATAAAAAAATCGCATTTTATAGCGAACTTGACCCCGCTAACCTTGACTGGGCGAAAGATGGCGCGAAATATGTTTGCGAAGCGTCAGGAAAGTTTACAAGTGCGGAGAAAGCGCAAGTCCACATCAACTCGGGCGCAAAACGCGTGGTAGTGACTGCTCCCGGGAAAGAAATGCCAATGTACGTTTTTGGCGTCAACGACGACACGTATGAAGGGCAGGCGATTGTTTCAAACGCAAGTTGCACGACAAACTGCTTGGCGCCGCTTGCTAAAATCATTGACGACGCATTTGGAATCGAAGAAGGCTTGATGACCACAATTCACGCAATGACCGCAACACAATTGACTGTTGACGGAACGAGTAAAAAAGACTGGCGTGGCGGACGTGCCGCAAGCGCGAACATCATTCCGTCAAGTACGGGCGCGGCAAAAGCAGTGGGCGCAGTCATTCCGCACTTAAATGGGAAACTTACAGGTATGAGTTTTAGAGTGCCAACGGTTGATGTTTCAGTTGTCGACTTGACTGTCAAATTGAAAAAAACTACTAGCCTTGAAAAAATTAACAAAGTAGTTAAAAAGGCCAGCGAAACAACTATGGCAGGGATTGTTGAATATGTTGATGCGCCTGTTGTTTCAAGTGACTTTATTACAAATCCCCACACGTGTATTTATGACGCGCTTGCAGGCATCGAAATGAGTGATAAGTTCTTCAAACTTGTCGCGTGGTACGACAACGAATGGGGATATTCAAACAAAACTTTGGAACTCATCCGCGTTATGGAAACAAAATAGTTTGCCTTTAGTTTGCAACATTGTTTTATTGAATGAAAAATGCTTTTATTATTTCAAACACTTTTATTGATTAAACAACGTTTGGTGTGATTAGAATAGTTTGTTTTCTCTTAGCAAAATATTGTATTGTTTATGTTAAACCAAATAATAAAACAAGCGCGCAATTTTTGCGCGCTTGTTTGTATTGTGCAATCTGCATTATGTAACCACTATATTTAATTTGTATTGAATAATTTTTACTATTTGAGTTCTAACATTATATAACTTCGACTTTGATTGTTTCGCCGTTGTCGGCTGATTGGTACATTATCCAAACGCCGCTGCCAAATTCGTTTGTGACGTCGAACGGCACCCACTGACTGGAGTCCGCTATTTCTATTGGCGGGCTCTGTTTTTTCTCTTGCACGACACCATAGCACAAGTATTTAGGTTTTCCATCGTCGTAAATTATGCCCATAATGTATGGGTCGTCAATGCCCTCAACTTCTATCCATTTTGAGTTCTCAATAATGTTAGTTAGTGGTGC
>CALDMJ010000120.1 GCA_937914725.1 uncultured Clostridia bacterium
CCCCCCCCCCTAGCACTTTTGTTCTAAAAATCATAATAAAAACACTCCTTTCAAATTGATTTCTATGGCTTTAGTATAACACAAATTATCACAAAAATACAATCATTTTGAGTATATTTTTTCGATTTTGTCTTTTTTATATAACTATTAATTCTCAAAGTAAATTCCATAGTGGAATTTGAGGAGGAATTTACTTTGAGTACTTTTTGTTGTAGTAGATTTTATTTTGAAAATTGATATTCTAAATTCCTTTTCTATCTAATTTTGCGATTTATGGTTGTTCTACTATAAAAAAAGAAAAGTGCCGAATTGATTGGCACTTTTCCCTTTGGGTCTAACTGTTTTTATTTTTATTGTTTGTGTCGTTAACAACTGCGACATTTGCAATGGTGTTTTCAGCGCTTTGCGAAACTACGTCGGGAGTTATCACGATTTCAATTTCGCTTGCGGCTGTTTCGGTGGCGTGTTCTCTTGGAGGCAAAGTTGTCTCTTTCAATTCCGCCGCGTCTTTTTTATTGTCGTCCGCTTTTTTGTCGGCGTCCGCTTTTGATGTGTCGGTAAATTCGTAGCCGTCCTTTTGGACAAAGCCTAGCACGGTTACGACGCCTAACACTGCCATTACGATGTCATTGTACAATACATTGTCAATTTGCAAATGAAATGCACGTGCGACGGTGTTTAACAACAACAAAAATGCCATACTTAGTGCGACCCAAAAATTGTAGTGTTTCATTTTATCGGTTAATTTCAATTTTTTACCTCGCTTTATAAGCGAAATCTTTGCACTAAACCCTACTATTGCAGTGTATGCAACAATTTATTCCCTTGCTACACTTTTCACGCGGCGTGGGCGCGGTCGGCGGAGAGGTCGGGCGCGTGGCTGCACGAATAGAGGGGGCAAACGCGGTTTTTTATGATTGCAGTTTGCAGTTGCTTGATTTCGGCTTTGATTTCACTGATGTCTTTTTTCACTTCTTTGACGTCTTGGCTGATATCATCGACGGTGCCGAGATTTTGCGCAAGTGTGTCGATTGTGTTCTGGTACTTATTTTCTCGCGTGCGACTATCTTTTAGTTCAAACATTAATAGGTAGACAAACATCACGGCGAAAATACCGTTGCCGACGGCTAATTGTATTAGTTCTTCCCACATATTAGCGCGCCTTAGTTTTGTAGATATAGTAGGAGAGGTTTGTGCCCAAAATATCGCGAATGAATGAATTGTTTGACAATTCGGCAAGCGCGTCCTCTTTAGAAAGTGAATCAAGATATTTGTCGACTGCTGTTTCATACTCTTTTTGCTTGTTTGCTTTGATTGTGTCTTGGTTTGCAAAATATTTGTAGATTTGGTTCAAGTAATCTTCGTCGACTTGTTGGTTTCTTTTTTGTGCGTCTGCTTTATATTCGGCTTCGATTTGCGCAATTTTGTTGTTATATTCCAAAATTTCGTCGTTTTTTTCTTGCAAATCTTCTTTTAGCGCATTGATTTTATCGTTCACTTTTACGGCGTATGTGATATTGAACTCGTCGAGCGCTTTTTGACGCTCCTCATTGAGGGCAGTGATTTGGTCGTTGATTGAGGCGATATTTTCGCCGAGTGTTTTATCAATGTTAATCAATTTTTCAACAAGTTCTTTGTCAAATGCGTTGAGGTTGTTTATCACGATACTGCTGCGCTGCAAACCGCGCTTTAGGGCGTCGTTTTCCGCGTTGCGCTTGTAGGTGTTATAATAATTTTGCAGTTGCGCTTTATCTAGTTCACTTTGGGCACGTAAGTTTTCTTCTTTACCGTCTAAGCTGCTAAGTTTTTTATCGGCGGCATTGTTGATTGCGTCCTTTTGCGCTTTTGCGTAATCGGCAAGCGCGTTTTCCGCTTCTCCCCGCAATTCGTCGTCGGTTTTTGTAATTGTTTCTTTGCGAGCGAGACTGATGTCCTCATTCATTTTGTCGCCTTTTTTGGGAAAGATGTCATATTTTGTGTCGATGCCTTCAATTTGTGATTTGAGGTCATCTAACATACTATCTTTTGAGGTGATTTCACTCGTAGATGAATTTTCTCGAGTTGATTCATTATCAGTTGTGCTTGATTTATTATCAGACGCGCCTAAATTGATTTGATCAAAAAGCTTTTTAAATGCGTCACTGACTGCGCTGTTTTTTGCTGGTGCGACGTTTGCTTTAGATGCTTTATCATTCGCTTTTTCTTGGTCGTTTTCAGTCAAGTTTGTTGCTTTATTATCTTGCTTTAAATTTTCATTATTTGATTTTGCTTGCAAATTTTTTGAATATAGTGCTGTTTTTTCATCATTTTTTGCGTTTTTTTCAGTATTTTGCGTCAAGTTTGCTTGTACTTGGCTTGGCGCTATAACTTTTTCAATTGAAGTGTCTTTGTTTTCATCATCCTTTTTTTTGCGTTTTTTAGTTAATTCCAAAAGGTCTGATTCAGAAAAATTTACTACTGCCATATAGTTGCTCCTTTTTAGTTATGTTGATTTTTGCTCTTCCCTTTTGCAGAGAAAGATAAAACCCGCGTTTTAGTTCTTTTTGAATAGCTTTGTTCAAAATGTTATTCCTCTAGAATGTCGATATCGAGGCTGAGGTTTGAAATGTAGAGCGTTGGAGAATTAGATTCAATCGCGATACTAATTTTAACACCTTTAACATTGCAAACAATTTTTTGCAGTTTTTCGCTGCCAATCACGTGCAATGTTTGCGACTCTTGCTCAGTTTTGATTGTTATTTCAACGTCCGTTGGCGAAATGAGAGTAATGCTTCGCACAGACTTTGTCGCAAGTGACGAGAGGTCAGTTGCGGGCGATTGCCAGCATTTTTTTGTAGCGACATTGAATAACTTACCGTCGTCGGTTAACTGCCCGACTTTTTGGTTGTTTGCGCCATTGAACAACACTGCTAGCCTTTGCCAGCCGTCAAAAACAAACGCTGCCATTGCGCAAATGTCGACGCCGCGGGTTATGTTTAGTTTTTGCGACTGCAAGTCAAATTCAACCAATACATTATTTTTATAGTCGGTTTCACTTTCGCAAGAAATATTTTTACCGTCGTCGAAATTCATACGCGCGGATAGATAATACTTGCCGTCATAGTAGCAAGCGCACGCGGTACTTAGCGCAGTTTTATCAAACAAATCATTAATTTTAATATTATATTTGTATACACTTGAACCGACACAATAATATAGTCCGTCCGTAGCAAGGTACACGATGCGGTCGCCACAAACGGTTGCGGTGTTCGCATAAATTATATTAGAAGTTTGGCAAATGTGTGTGACGCTAAATTCGCTTTGGTCACCATAGGCGGACAATCGCGAAATTCCAAAGTCGCGGATAAGATAGACGTAGTCATTCAAACTGAGTACTTTGTTGATGTTGCCACGGTCGTCGACTAGTTCGATAAATCCACCCGCGTCGCTTGTTTCCTCCCAATTTGTAATGTCAAAGTCTTTGCTAAAACGCACTTGGCGTTTATTTGTCGAGGTTGTGGCAAAAAGACGCTCGTAGTGTGAACAAAGGCTTGTCAAGTGCAAATTTTTTGTGCTTTTGACGGGCGTTGTGTCGAGATTCCAGAGATACATATCGTCGGTCGGGCTACAAATGACTGAAACATATTTGCCGTTGTATTTATAGTTTATAACCGTTGGAATTGACGTAAAATGCGCTGTGAAAATTTTTGTATATGACGCTGAGGCGTTTGGCATAAATGATTTGTACATATACCCGTCGTCACAATATATTAAAAGTATGTCTCTTTCCGTGCCTGAGTTTTCCGACGTGATATGTGTATTCCAAATTCGCAACGGTTTTGCGTTCACAGACGGTGCTTGAAATGTCAATGTCATACCTTCTATAACGCTTGGGGTTGTCAAATCTTTGAAACCGTGCCCCTGCTTTAACGATTTGTCCTTATATTTTACGTTGTAGGCAATATGGGCATAGTCCATTGAAAGCGCGTTTTCGTCAATATCACGGTTGACGCCTTTACTAAAATCCGAAAGGCTATATGTGTACGATTTTGAATTTTGCCGTAGTTTATTTTTATTGTAATACATATTTTCTCCTTTTAGTGAAAGTCACTTTGGGGGTCTGCTGCACGCTACCAAGTGCGCGGCTTTATACTGAGACTGCGTGCGGGAGTTAGCGCCGCTTTTATTGCGTCGCGGTAGCGTGCGTCAAACATATTCGCTTCACTAAGTTTGCCTTTGTAGAGGCAATATTCGGTCGCGACGCCAAGCGCGATGAGTCGCGACGTGACGCCAAGCGCCTCAAAATCTATGTCCGCTGTATATGCGGAAAGTGTGCTTGGCAAGTACGAGTATCGCACAATCACTTTGCGCTGCCCTGTTTCAACCGTTGCCGACTGACAATTGAGGGTGAATTTTAGGTATTCGTTCCGCGAGTTTTTAACTGCGTGCAATTTATTGATTGACTTGCTGAGTTCGTCAAAATTGATTTTCCCGCTAACAAGTTGGTATTCTTCTTCGATTATTTGCGGAAAATAGTCGGTAGCAAGTTCCGACAAAACTTCATTGAGGCAAAACAAAAGTGTATTGCACTCAGTTTGAGCACGGGCGTCGGTTTCGCTGAGCGTTGGAAGTGACTCCGTTTCGCTGAGCGAAAGATAGACACCTGCGCGTTTTAATATATCACTTACTTTCATTTTATTTTATAATAGCGCACCCGATTTATTTTAGGTGCGCTATTTTCTCCTTATTCTTGTTTTTGCTGCGCAATTTAGCACATCGAAAATCACATTGTATTTGAAAATTTATAGACGGACATCTTGCATAATCTTTTGAAAAAGTTGATAATTTTCTTCTTTTTCGAGTTTTTTGTTGGAAATTTCCATTTCTTTCAAGATTTTTTCCGCATTTTCTTTGCGCGTTGCCCACACCTTGCGGAGAAAACGCTCATCAAGCGCACCCGTGTAGGTCACTTCGGTTTGTAAACGCGAACCGTATTCTTTCATCACTTCAAATGCGTGCTTAGTGTGGTTGCGAAACACACGGTAGCCGCCGTCAATACTCTTTATTTGATGCACAATTTCTAGCGCATCGTCAAATATTTCTGTTCTTCTCATAATCTTCCTTTTTATAATCTGCCATAGGACTATCCCCACCACGAGAACTTGGGCATATAGAAATTACTCAGCCCGCCGTCCAAATAGACTATTTGAGCGTAGGGAAAGCACCTGCAGCAGCGGGGCTTTCCCCGCCAGCACCTGTAGCAGTGGCCTTTACCACGAGAACGGAGGCACATAGAATGTACTTAAGTTTGCCGTCCGCAAAAATAACTTACCTGTAGGGACAGTACCTGCAGCAGCGGCCTATGCCGCTAGGCTTCGGTAATGCCAGTGATGACGCCTTGTCCCGCAGGGTGGTCGCAAAGCAATTCCGCATATTTTACAAGTGTAGCTGTGTAAACTGGCTTGCCCGCAATTTGCTTCAAAACATTGCCGTTTTCCCCCTCAAGCCAACGCCAATCGCAAAGTTGGTGCAAAGCAAAATCTTTTGTATTGAGGAAATACATATTCCCCGATTTAGCAAAACGGTCGGAAATAAGCGGAATTCCGTTGAAACTGATTGCCTTGTAGCCGCCCTTCAAATCAAGCACGTCTATGTTTGACCTGAATGAGTTGAGGTATTTTTGATATGCGCGTTTGACACCATTTGAGCAAACGATGTAGTCAACGTCGCCGTTTGACGCTTCATTGATAAGGTCAATCATATTTTGCATTTTGATATCATCAATCGTCGTTGATGTGGTCGATTGTGGCTTCATAAAAGCATAACTAGCTTTGCTAAGCCCGTAAAGTGTCGCGTTGCTGAAAATTCCGTCAAGACCTGTAATTTCGTTTTTGTAGGAATTTTGCACCGTGACATAAACAGTATCCGTTACTTTGTCAAGGTCCAATGCTTGATCAAAGTAAACTTTTTTGTTCGCGCGGTCAATTGATGTGATGCGCAATTTCGAACCAACGACGGCGTGTTTGTTTGTAACAAGGTCACAAACCAAACCTTCAATCAAGTTTTGTGTGCTTGCAACAATGCCGCAAAAGAGGACGTCCTCATCTGCAGTCAAAGTCGTGAGAGTACCTGTACCATCACCGAAAAGCATACGTCCAAAATTGAACTTGCTTGCCTTTATCAAGCCTTCCATTTCAGAATTTAGCAAGTTGACAAACGCGCCTGCGCTATTGCTTGATGCGCGAATTGCTTTGTCGGAAATTTCAATTGTACCAAACAAGTTCTTCAATGTTGATGTGAAGTTTACATAGTTGTTTTGTGCGCTCGTTGGGAGTGTTCCATCCTCAGTCCCTGCGCCAATGCCGCCGTTAATGCCGACAGGTGCAAGTTTTTTGACTTCTTTTCCCCATACGTCTTGCGTTGTTTGCTTTATCATATTATAAAGCGGGTTTGTTTTTGTATTAAGTTGATTGCTTACCACGCCAAGGTAAACTGTTTTTAAGGCGTTTTCTGCTGTTGATAATGTTACCATTTTTTGCTCCTTTTTTTGATAAAATCACAATTTTGCGAAGCGGTGGTAGTTGAACATTTTGCATTTTAATCGGATAATAATTTTTCCAAAACTACGCGCGCTTCGCTCAATGTCGTTGGCACGGCGGGCGTCGAAGCAGGTATGCTTGCGCCAAAATTTTTTGTCATAAATAGCGGCAAATTATTTCGCTGGCAGCCATCGACATATTCACTGATGATTGTATCATATGCTTGTTTGTTGTTTTGAGCCAAACTCACGATGAACTCAGGGTCTGCAATTTTTGTCTCAAAGTCCGTCTTTTTCTCGGAAAGAATAGTCAAGACGGCTTGTGCAATCCCGCTTGCATCATCTAAAAGTTTGCTGTTTTGCATAATCTTGTTTGCAATTTCAAGATATGTTTCTTTGCTAATTTGTCCTGTTTCGACAAATTCTTTTAATTGCGAATTAATTTGATTTTCATCAAAAGTTGATGATTTTTCATTATTTTTTTGTGTTTTTTCAGTGTTTTTTGCATTATTGTCAGCATTTTCACTGACAATTACATTTCCAGCGGGTAATTGTTCGCTTTCATTTGGCGAGCAAATTTCACTATTTTGTTCGCTCTCAATTTGCGTTTGAGTGTTATTGTTTTGTTCACTTGCGCATAACTCTAAGTCGGTCTTTTTGTCAAGATTATCAGCTTTGTTTTGCTCAAGTTGTTTTAGAAGTTGGCTCCTTCGCGTGAACTCTGCTTGCAAATTTTCGTACGCTTTAGCAAGCTGTTCCACACTCTTAAATTTGCCGAGGATGTTCATATTTTGCGCGTCCCGTGTTTCTAAATCTTTACAGTTTTCAGTTACTTCATTCGCACTCTGGGGATTTTCCGCAATGCTTTCGCTATCTTCGTTTTCGGCATTGGGGAATTGAATTACAGGTTCTTCATTCTCATTTTCCGCGCGCGAAACGGTGTTTTGTGTTATATCATTTTGATTTTTAATTGTACTGATGTTTTCGATTTTTTCTTCATTATTTTCCATATTAATTCCCTTACCTCAATTTTGCACTGCGTGCTGAATTTTCATTGTTTTATTGTCATTTTTTTACTACTTTTGGACTCAAAATTTTTGAACACGTGTTTGTTTTTTCTGCGGTTGAAAAAATCAATTATCGCAGAAAAACGATGTTATTTTTTAAAATTAACAAAACATTTATCGTACGGCTTCGCGGAGTGAAAGCGCGGATATCGCCTCTTTATGTTCTTCAATATGCTTTAATATTCTCTCGCGGATTTCCGCGTGCTTTGGATTTGATTCGTCAAGCGTATCCGAAAGTAAAAATGCGGTATGCTCTGTTATGTGAATTTGGTGATCGTCGATTTGTGATACTTTTGGCGTTTTATCGTCGTTTAGACACTCTATGCACTCTTTTTGTGCTCTGCCCCGCTGCAAACTTGCGATATCCTGACCTTGCTCCCAAATACCAAATCCCAAAAGTTCTAGCGCTTTACTGCGCATACGGTTATCAATTTTGCCGTCCTCATTAGATAGCAAGCCTGCGTTCAAGAGTTCAAAGACCATACTGCGGCGCTGAGCAACTGTTTCGGTCAATTCGTTTTCGGTTTCAAAAACAACATCTTCACTACTAATGTCGGAACTATCAAAGTAAAATAGTTCGACTTCGCGATTGTCCCCGCCGATAATTCTACCGACGCGTTTGCGCGCAACAAATTGTTTGTATAGCCTCAAAATATGTTTGCCGATTAATTTTATTGCACTACGTATTTCTTCGGCGCTGGTTGTCAATTTTGCGTCATCTTGCTCAATCAAAAGTTGAAGTGCAGTTCCGCTCATATTTGCATATGTGCTAATGGCACTTGTCAAATCGCTGAGCCCCGAGAGAACAGTCATTTGATTCATCAATCTATCTTCTTCGTTTGAAAAATCGCTTGGCAGTCCGCCATTTTGCAAAAAGTGTGGCGGATTTGAGCCTTGTCTATAGACAAGTATTTTCCCCGGACGCAAGCCGTCCTCCTCAAGTGAGTCGGTGTCGATGCTGCCGTCCTCGACGCTCAAGACCCCTTGCGCGATGCGATTCATAAACTCGTGCTTGCGGTTTTTAGTTGAGTTCAGTGCACGTTGGAGCGGAATTATTCTGTCAATTATTGTTGTTCCAAAAAAGTTTGACGCTTGTTCTTGCGAAATTTGACGTACAAATGGGAGTCCACGCTCGCCATCATCTAAGTTTTCAAACGGCAATTCGCCCGAATATACAAGTTTTTTGCCCGCGATAATAATCAATCGTCCATTTTTGTGCGCGACTGATGGTCGCTCATAGTATTCAAGCACAATAGCGTGGTTTGCTTTGGTTGTTTTGATAACACTATTATTTAGCGTGCCAATTCCCAAACCTGCGCTTGTGTTTTCCGCTGTATCGGCGGAAATTACGTCTATATTTTCGCCTGCGACATCTATGCCCCACATTTGTTTGATGACGTCCACGTGATATGCGCGGGCGTGGATGATTGAGCGGCAGTCGTCCAAGCTTTCGCACGCGCAGTTGTCGGGGTAAATTTCAAACGGCGGACAAATGGTAACGCTGACGTCGCCTTCGTGGATTTTCTTACCTTTTTCGTTTTGCCCGACGACGCGACCGCTGTTAGAGTCCCAAACAATTTTATAAAAAGATGTTCCGCAAAGTTCGCTCCATTTGGTCGCTTTTGCAATGAGACTTGAAAGGTTTAATTTGTGTTCGACTGCTTTCAAAATACATTTGCTGACCTTTGCGGACTTGATGTCCTTTTCTTCGCTGGTGCTTGGCAACACGGTCATTTTGGGACGGACACGTGCAAGTTTTGCGAGTCTACTTTCGTACATTGTCGCAAGATAGTTGTAGGGTTGTTTTTCTTGCCATTCAAAATCACTTTCAAGATTACAGGTGTTGCCTAGCCCGTCAACTGAACAAAATTGATTGCCAACGACAAAGTTTAGGTTGACTTGCCATTGTCTTTCAAAGGGTTTGCGCTCCATTTTGCGGCGCTCAAATTCTTCTAAAATTTCGTTTACTATTTCTTCCATTTTAATCTCCTATTTTGTTTTTTCGCTTTTTTTGATTGAATTTAGGCATTTTTTTAATTCATTTGCGCAGTTTCCGCACAAAAACAGGTGCGTGCGCGCGTCCTCAGGATTTTTTGTGACGACGTATTCCGCGGTGTTTCCGCAGCCGACAATGTCACATTGTTTGACAAAAATTGTTTTTC